>SKFX01000195.1 GCA_007117775.1 Ilumatobacteraceae bacterium | reverse complement strand
TCACCCGTGCGGTGCAGACGGTATGGGCCTCGGCTGAGACCATCGGCATCCAACTGCCGCGCCATGCCGGCGATGAGATCGTCATCTCGAGCTCGATGTGGACCATCTCGGTGCCGACCTCGGTGGCACCGGTGGTCGCCGCCATCGACCGGATCCAGGAGCGCTTCAACTACGACGGCTGGAACTGCGAGCGCGTCGGCGCAACGTCGTTGGTGATCGGCCAGTATCCCGAACTGCTGCGCGTCGATGCCCTCAATGACGCTCCGACCCGGCTGCGCTGCACGATGGTGATCGCCACCGACGTCGAGGCCTCAGCCGAGCTGTTCGGTGAACTGAACGAGATCACCGCCGGACTCGTCGACTCCAAGGTGTGGTACGACGATGGCCGGATCATCATCGGTGTCGACACGACCGACGCCGACCCGGCCGGGTTGGCATGGGCTTGGGCAAAGCTCACTGGCGAATCAGCGCATCTCGGGGTGGTGCTCGGCGCATTCGGTGCCGAGTTGACCAGCACCTAAGGTGTCTCAGTCAGCGAACCAGCCGACGATGTCAACCAGATAATCGCTCGCCGCCGACGTGAAGACACACAACCCACCACCAGCATCGAGTCCGACGAACGCGCCGTTCGCGACCGTCCCACCGGTGGCGAAGTTCAGATTCGATGCATTCGGCGGCGTCGCCTGACACGGGTACACCGACGCATATCCGGCAGCGCTCGCCTCAACCGCCGTCACATTCGCCGCGACCGCACGAGCCTCCGCGGGCACACCACCCACCCCAGCGACCTGCACCCGGGTCACCAGCGACGCACCGAAGGGCCCCGTCGGACGCGTATCGAGCACCCGAACCGGGTCAATCGACTCGAACGTCGACGCGAACCAGCCGAACACATCGACCACGAATCCCGTCGGCGCCGACGAGTACAGGCACAGCTGCCCATCACCCGACAGTGGCGTGATCACCAGATTCGCCACCGCACCACCGACGCCGAAATTCACACTGCTGGTTCCGGGACGTTGACCGCAGTCATACACCGTCACATACCCGGCCGCATCAGGCTCGACAGCTGTCAGATTCAACACCACTCCGGTCGCATCCAAGGGGACACCGCCAACACCAGCGATCTGCGTCGACACCATCTCACCGGTGCGCAATCCTCGACTCAGGCCATCACGGGTATCGAACGCCCGTGTCGGAACCGTCGGGGTGAAACCAGCGGTGAACCATCCCGTCACATCCACCAACAGGTTCAGCGACCGATCGGTGTACACGCACACCGCAGCATCGGCATCCAACCCGACGATCACCGAGTTCGGGACCGTCGCACCAGCCGCATAATTCACATTCGACACCACCGGGCGCGCGTCATCGCAGGGATACACCGAGACGTACCCCGCCGCCGACGCCTCCACCACCGTCACGTTCAACACCACACCGGTCGCACCCTCGGGAGCATCTCCGCCCAACGCCACCCGCGTCACCGACCCGGTTTCAACCGGACCGACACCGCGAGTGTCAAGAACCCGCGACGGCTCCACCTCCACGAAACCATCACCGGGCCCGGGATCAGGCGGCGTCCCACCGACTGTCACCGGATCCGACGGCAACGACCGCTCACCCAATCCGGACGAGTTCTCCGCCTGCACCACGAACACATAGGTGCCCGCCGCCAGATCATCGAACGAACATGTCTGCGCACCCGACGTGACACACACCTCACCGCCGGGCAATGCCGTCACCTCATACCCGGTGATCGATGAACCACTAGTCACGGTCGGCGCCGACCACGCCACCTCAACCGATGAACCCGACACCACCGCAGAGGGTTGGCCCGGCGCCCCGGGCACCGACGGTGCACACTCGGGCGTCAACACCCGCAATGACGGCACCCCATCGGAAACACACCATCGATTCATGTTGAACCCCTGCTCAGCCAACCACGACTCCGAACCCAGCTGTGCCGACGTCGCCGGACGCGCCGGGGGATTCGCATCCACAGCAACCACACCGGTCCTCGTGGAGTCCCACCAGACATTGGAGAACAGTGCATCATCGGGTGTGCCATCCGAAGCGAATGCCCCCACCACCACACCGACGGTGTCGGCGTCGGAATCCTCGCCCACCGATACCCCGTCACCGCGATAGATCAGCGATGACGCGCTGGATCCGCCCCCGCCGGCGAAGAGACCGAACGCCCCGCCCACCTGCGTCGCTTCGCCCTCGACGGTGACCGCGCCCGAGACGACGGTGTCGGTGACCTGGATCTGGCAGACCGGGGTTGCGTGCAAACCTGCGATCCGCGAGACCGGCACGGTATTGCCGGCACTGTCCCTGGCATCGCCGAGCACCGTCACATCGATGCTCGAATCGACTCCGACGATCGAGATGTGACGACAACCATCATTGGACCCCACCACACCACCGATTCGGTTGATCTCCACTGCTCCGGTGGCGTTGCGCACGTCGATCGTCACCGACCCGGTGAACCGGCTGTTGAAGATCGAACTGAATTGTGGGTTGCTCACCACGCCGCCGATCTGCTGAAAGCTCACCGAGTCACTCGTGACCGGTGCGGTCACCGACAGATCCACTGCGACATCAGAATCAGAGATCTGAGAGATCTCGTGGAGACCTCGCCCGCCGATGAGGCCCGCGCTGGCGTTCGTACCGGTGCGGGTTGTCTTCGTCTCGATTTCGACGGCAACCGACCCGCGAACTCCACTCACCAGGATCGGATTGGCAGCAATCCCCCCGATCAACCCAGCCACGGTTGAGAACTCCGCGTTCGAGTCAGCACGCTGCGTTGCTGACACCCCGATATCGATGTCCACACCTTCGATATGTGAGTCGCGGGCACGCCCGACGAGTCCTCCGACATTCAGGATCGAAAGGTTGTCGAACTGTTGGGATGTCACCTGGCCGTCGACGGCGAGATTGATCAGAGTTGATCGATGCATGTCACCGGCGATCAGACCGAGCTCGCGTCGACCCTGCAGCGTTGCACTGCGAACCTCAACGCCGGAGATGAGGGCATTGGTGAAGAACTGCGCAGCGACGATGCCAACTCTCGAATCGCCGACCACCGACGCTTGATCGAAGACCAGATCGCGGATGACCACACCG
>SKFX01000001.1 GCA_007117775.1 Ilumatobacteraceae bacterium | reverse complement strand
CGGTGGTTCTCGGAGATGACATGGCGCGCCCGGCGGCGCAGGATGTCATCGTCGAGGCGATCGAGATCACCGATGGACGCCGACGCGAGCGGCCCGATGACCGATTCGGCGGCCCGGCACTGTGCGACGCGTTCGGCATACGGGGAGCCGTCGAGGGTGCGGTGGGCGATGAAGCGCACGATGATGGTCGCGGTTTCGGGGATCGGGACATGGGTGACCTCGAGGGTCGTGCAGTCGATGGCGGTGGCGTGGCCGGCGGTGGCCGATGCGATGCACAACTGGTCCATGATCCCCGTCGGCACCCCGGTGGCCCGGTGTTCGGCGCGTTGGGTGAGCTGTGCGAGTTCGACCGTGCTGGCGTCGAAACCGAGCCCGAGCGCCACACCGATCCCGAGCGCCGCGCTCGAGGACAGGCCGGCGCCGACGGGGATCGTGGTCTCGACCGTGCCGCGCAGACCGGTGGTCGCTCCCATCTCGGCGATCACACCGGCGACGAATCGACCCCATGGTGGACTGATCCGGCTCGGATCGATGTCCAGTGGCAGTTCGATCTCCACCGGCTCGGCCTCATCGGCTGAGACCAGATGCACCGAGGTGCCGCCGCGATGGACGCGCAGGGTGGTCCAGCGGTCGATGGCCATCGGCATCGCCCGGCCGCCGGTGTAATCGGTGTGGTCGCCGATCAGGTTCACCCGTCCGGGAACGCGAACCTCGATGGTCTCGGGCGCCTGCGCGTCGGTGGGGTGTGGAGTCATGGTGTCTCGATCGCCTCGAGTCCGATCAGGATCGCGCTTGCCGGCAGCAGCGCCGGCAAGCGCAGTCCATGGGCGGCGAGTTGACGGCCGGTGGCGGTGAGTTCCCCTGCCGACCACCATGCCGGCGGGTCGATATTGGCCACCACCGAGACCCTTGGCAGCGGGATCGGTGTGATCCGATAGTGGTGTTCGTCATCGAGGCCGATCAGGCGCAGCGGTGCCGTCGCTGCGGTCGGTGTCGCGTCGAGGGCGGCGACGCTGATGAGTGCCCGGGATCGGTCGGTCGCGTACACACCGTGGGCCAGCCAGGGTGCCTCGAGATCGAAGCGCACCGTGTCACCGCTGTGCAGCAGATCGCGATACCGGCGGTACAGCTCGATGGTGGCGCGCACCACGTCGAGCTCGCGGTCATCGAACTCGGTCAGATCGGCCTCGATCCCGAAGTGACCGAACAGCGCGGTGATGGCCCGGAAACCAATATCGTGCACCCGGCCGGTGGTATGGGCGCGACGGGGCCCGATATGGGCGCCCATCAGTTCCGGTGGGATCAGCATCGACGCCCCGTACTGGATCCGCTGGCGCTCGAGCGCATCATTGGAATCACTGGTCCAGACCCGATCGGTGCGCTGCAGGATCGCATGGTCGATCCGGCCGCCGCCCGAGGCGCACGATTCGATCTCCACCGACGGGTGATCGGCGCGCAGGCGATCGAGGAGTCGATACAGCGCGAGGGTCTGGCGGTGGGTGCCCGCGGCGAGGCGATGGTCCGCGGCGTGGATGTGCGGCCGGTTCATATCCCATTTCACGAAGTCGATCGCGTGGTCGCTCAGCAGTCGATCCAGTGCCGTGTGGATGTGGTCGAAGGCATCGTCATTGGTCAGGTCCACGACGAGTTGATGGCGGTGCAGGATCGGCTCATAGCGGTCATCGGTCAGCACCCAGTCGCGATGGTCGCGGAACAACTCACTGTCGGGGTTCACCATCTCGGGTTCCACCCAGATGCCGAACTGCATCCCGGCCGAGTGCACCGCCTCGATCAGCGGTGTGAGACCGTTGGGGTGTGCGTCGGGTGACACCCACCAGTCACCGAGGCCCGAGGTGTCATCGCGGCGTGAACCGAACCAGCCGTCATCGAGCACGAAGCGCTCCACGCCGACGGCCGCAGCGAGAGTGGCGAGACGCACCAGCCGGTCGAAGTCATGGTCGAAATAGGTCGCCTCCCAGGAGTTGAAGGTGACCGGCCGCGGCGATGTCGGATGCTGGCCACGGGCGCGCAGGCGGCGATGCAAGCCCCAGGTGGCCGGTGTCAGGCCGTTCGAGGCGTGCACGGCGATCACCTCGGGGGTCCGGTACTGCTCGCCGGGGCCGAGCACCACCTCGCCGGCGTGCAGCAGTTCGCCCACCTGCAGATGGCGCCGGCCGTCGGTGGTGCGCTCGGCGAACCAGTGGTGGTTCCCGCTCCACGCCAGATGTGCTCCCCAGACCTCTCCGGACCATTCGCCGGCCCCCGATTCGGTGGCGAACACCAGCGGCACCGATTCATGTGAGGTGCGGCCGCGGCGGTTCGCAGCCGACAACGTTGCGGTCGTCCACTGGTGTCGGGCGAGAGCGAACTCAGCGGTCCAGCGACCGCCCAGGGTGATCAGCTCATCAGCCCGTTCGGGCACCGGCAGGCTGATCGACAATTCGTCCAGTCGGTACCCGTCGTCACCGAGATTGGTGAGGGTGCAGCGGACCCAGAGCGCGTCATCGAGTGCGATCTCGGTCACGAGTTCGAGTCGGGCATGGGCGTCGATCGCCGTCACCGTCACCGAGTCACCATGGCGTTCGACCGCGGTGGTCACAAAGCGCGCTGCGAAGTCGCGGCCGTCGGGGCGCGATCCGACGAGGCCGGGTCGGCCGTCGAAACCACTCGCGTGTTCGGTGATGATCGGCAGTGCCGAACGCCAGTTGGAACCCGCCGGCATCGATCCGGGATCGTTCACCGCCAGAATGGCGTCGAGATCGGCGGCCTCTCCGAGGGGTGCGCCCCAGTGGGCGATTGCGACCGGGCCGGGACCGGCCACGAGCACCACCTCGGTGGTCTCGCCGATCAGTCGCTCGATCCGGATCATCGGGCCTCCTCGCGATCGGCTGAGTCGGCGGTGGGGGTGGTCGCACCGATCCAGAACGCGAACTCGTACACCCCCGGCGCGATCCGATGGTGCGGTGCCACATCAGGCCCGCAGCTGGCGGTGCCGAGACCGCGATGAGCGATGTCGATATGCACCCATCTCCAGGGACCCGGCACCAGATCGGCGGCATTCGGAGCGGCGTAGAGCTCCTCGGCGGTGTGGTCCACGACCGACATATGCAGCATCACCGGGTCGATGGCGCGGATCCAGATGGT
>SKFX01000227.1 GCA_007117775.1 Ilumatobacteraceae bacterium | reverse complement strand
GTCCAGGCGTGGCATTCCTTCAGGTCGATCTCGTGGTACGACCCGTCCTTCATCCAGATCTGGAACACGCCCTTGATGTTCATCTTGGCCATCTCGGACTTCTTGAGGCCGTACTTCGCCTCGAAGAGTTCGGTGAAGATGGCGTCATCGAAGGTCTTGGAGCACAACAGGCCGATATTGAACTGGAACGGTTTGGAGACCTTGCCGGCCTTGCGGTCCCACATCGTCGGCGGGGACGAGGTCTGACAGCCCATGCCGACGAGTGCGAGACGTTCATGGCCGGCGGCTTTGGCCTCGCGCAGCGCGAGGGGATTCGCGCAGTAGGTGTAGCGGCTGCCGGCGGTGGCGAGGATCTCCTCGGTCGTCGAGACCACCGCGGGGCGCGCCTTCCAGTGATCGTCGGCTTCGACACCGCTGACGAGCGCGGCGTCGATGTAGTCGTGTTCGCGCAGCCAGATCAGCATCGCCGAGACCAGGCCGCCGTCCTGGCCCATCTTGTGGACCATGTCATCTGATGCCCGGGTCAACAGCAGTTG
This sequence comes from Ilumatobacteraceae bacterium, assembly GCA_007117775.1. GTDB lineage: Bacteria > Actinomycetota > Acidimicrobiia > Acidimicrobiales > Ilumatobacteraceae > CSBr16-110. The sequence goes on along the minus strand of SKFX01000227.1, from coordinate 2,615 downwards.
GCGCCAGATCCCCGACATCTCGTCGGGTTCGCGGATCCGACCGAACAGATGCATATCGGCTGCCGGCTCCCAGGCCCGGAACCGTGGACACGCCCGGGTGCAGGTGGTGCAACCCTTCTCACCGTGGATGCAGTTGTCGAGGCCGAGTTCCTCTTCGAGGTGGAACGGGAGGTACTTGCCCTCCTCATGTTCGTAACCGATCACATCATGCGGGCAGGTCACGACACATCCGGCGCATCCGGTGCACAACCCGGTGGTGATGACCTCCGCGTAGAGCTCTTTCCACTGTGCCGTCCAACGCTCTTTGGTCACCGTCTCAGCCATGCTCGAAGTGTACGACCCGGTGGGGCCGATGTCATCAGGCGATGGAGCCTCAGACGGCGTCGGATCCCTCTTCGCCGGTGCGGATGCGGATCAGCCGTTCCACTTCGGTGACCCAGATCTTGCCGTCACCGATCTTGCCGGTCGCCGCAGACGTGGTGATCACCTCGAGGACCTGATCGAGTTGGGCATCGTCGACGACGATCTCGACTGAGACCTTGGGGACGAAGTCGATCCGGTACTCCGCGCCGCGGTAGGTCTCGGTATGGCCGCCCTGGCGGCCGAACCCGCGAACCTCTGACACCGTCAAGCCGGTCACTCCCGAGGCCTTGAGTGCCTCTTTGACGTCATCGAGCTTGAACGGCTTGATCACAGCGGTGATGAGCTTCATGTCCTCAGGGTATCGCGCCCGAAACGGGGACGTCCCCGGGCCGGATTCCGACCCGGGGACTGGCCCCTGCCCGCGCACGGACGAAGTTGGACGATGCCTAGACGGCTTCGGGACCCTCTTCGCCGGTGCGGATTCGGATCAGGCGGTCGACCTGGGTGACCCAGATCTTGCCGTCACCGATCTTGCCGGTCGCCGCAGACGTGGTGATCGCCTCGAGGACCTGATCGAGTTGGGCGTCGTCGACGACGATCTCGACTGCGACCTTGGGGACGAAGTCGATCTTGTACTCGGCGCCGCGGTAGGTCTCGGTATGGCCGCCCTGGCGGCCGAACCCGCGGACCTCTGACACGGTCAACCCGGCGATACCCGCTGCTCGGAGCGCCTCTTTGACGTCATCGAGCTTGAACGGCTTGATCACAGCGGTGATGAGCTTCATGACTGACCTCCCTCGGTCGATGCACCACCGGCGGTGGCCAGTTGTGGGATGACATCGACGCCATAGCTGGTGACGCCGTGCTCACTGATGTCGAGGCCCTCGAGCTCCTCTTGTTCGCTGACCCGCAGCAGGCCGGCCTTCTTGATGGCCAAGAAGAGTGCGCCGGTGGCGATCGTCACGAAGGCGAACACCGCGACGACACCGATCAACTGGTTGATGAGCAGTTCGGCACCGCCACCGAAGAACAGACCACTCGAGCCCTCATCGAGGAACTGGGCGCCGCTGTTGGCGAACAGTCCGACCGCGATCGTGCCCCAGGCACCGCAGACACCGTGGACCGAGATCGCACCCACGGGATCGTCGACGCGCAGACGCTCGAACATCAGCACCGAGAAGGTGACGATGACACCGCCGATGAAGCCGGCGACCGCCGACATGTAGCCATCGAGGGCGAAGGCGCCAGCGGTGATCGACACCAGACCGGCCAGGATGCCGTTACCGGCCATGGACACATCGGGCTTGCCGAACTTGGCCCAGCTGGTGAGCATCGCGGCCACACCGCCGGCCGCCGCGGCCAACAGGGTGTTGACGGCGATGCGGGGCACCTCGATATCGGCGGCGAGCTGTGAACCCGGGTTGAACCCGAACCAGCCGATGAACAAGATGAACACACCCAACATGGCGATCATCACGTTGTGGCCTGGCATGGCACGGGCCTTGCCGTCGGGGCCGAACTTGCCGAGACGGGGCCCGACGATGATGGCACCCATGAGCGCCGCCCATCCACCGACCGAGTGCACGATCGTGGATCCGGCGAAGTCCTCGAAGCCGAGCTGGTCGAGCCAGCCACCGCCCCACTGCCAGTTGACGACGACCGGGTAGATCACAGCGGTGATCGCGGCGGTGTAGATGATGTAGCCCTTGAACTGGGTCCGTCCGGCGACCGCACCGGCGACGATGGTCGCGGCGGCAGCTGCGAAGGCGGCCTGGAACAAGAAGTCCACCGGCAGCATCAGCGAATAGTCGGTGGTCGGATCATCGGCGTAGCCGCCCCACAACCAGCTGAATCCGATGAAGTCACTGCCGCTGTAGGCGATGTGATAGCCGACGATGCCGAACAGCAGTACGCCGATCGACATGTCCATCATGTTCTTCATCATCATGTTGCCGGCGTTCTTGGCTGCGGTGAGTCCGGCTGCCAGCAATGCGAAGCCGGCCTGCATGAACAGCACCAGGACCGCACAGATGAAGATGAAGGTGTTGTCGAGCACCATCTGGACGTCATCGAGCGCAATCGGCGAGGCCGCTTCCTCGGCGCGGACCACCGAGGGGCTGAGCAGGATCACCCCCAATGCTGCGGTCGTGCCTACCACTACGGGTTTGATCATGATTCCTCCTGTGAGAGTCCGGGTCAGGGGCCCGACTCGAATCGTGTGGGGCCGGATCGTTCGGTGACCGAGGTCGATT
>SKFX01000160.1 GCA_007117775.1 Ilumatobacteraceae bacterium | reverse complement strand
GGGGACGGATCGGACGACTGATGCGCGCCGTGGTCCTGGTCGGGGGCCGCGGCACACGGCTGCAACCCCTCACCGACACCGTCCCCAAACCGATGCTGCCCATCGGGCACCGTCCGATGATCGAGCGGCTGCTCAGCAATCTCGAGGCCGCCGGTGTCACCGAGGCCACCTTGGCGCTCGGATTCCGACCCGAACCCTTCATCGAGGCATTTCCCGATGGCCGTTGCGGTGCGGTGGCACTGCGTTATGCGGTGGAGCCCGAACCTCTCGATACCGCCGGGGCGATCGCATTCGCGGCGCGCTTCGCGGGGATCGATGACACCTTCGTGGTCGCCAACGGGGATGTGATCAGCGATCTCGATATCGCCGAGTTGGTGCGCCGCCATCACAGCTTCGGCGGTCGCGGCACCATCCATCTGACACCGGTCGCCGATCCGTCGGCCTTCGGGGTGGTGGAACTCGACGCCGAGGGCCGTGTGGAACGCTTCGTGGAGAAGCCCGCACCCGGTGAGACCACCTCGAACCTGATCAATGCCGGCACCTATGTGCTCGAGGCATCGGTGCTCGATCTGATTCCGCACCACCGTCGGGTATCGGTCGAGCGCGAGACCTTCCCGGTCCTGGTCGAGTCCGGTGACCTGTACGGCTGGGCGACGGATCGTTATTGGCTCGACGCTGGCCGGCCTGAGCTCTATCTGCAGGCCAATCTCGATCTCATCGGCGGTGTGCGGCCCGGGTTCCCGGCCGGGTCGATTCACGCCGTGGCGCCCGGCGCCGCCGTGGACCCCGGCGCACGTCTCGATCGATCGCTCGTCGCCGACGGTGCGGTGGTCGGTCGCGAGGCGGTGCTCGACGGCTCGGTGATCCTGTCGGGGGCCGTCATCGACGACGCTGCGGTGGTCACCGATTCGATCGTGATGGGCCGCGTCGGCACCGGGGCGCGCATTGAGCGCTGTGTGGTTGGCATCGACGGGGTGGTCCCAGCGCATACGGTGGTGGCCGATGAGCGCTACCCGAACTGATGAGCGTCTGACGGTCGTCGGCGGAGCGGGGTTCATCGGCTCGCATCTCGTCGAGCGCCTGCTCACCGAGCACCGGGTGATCGACGTGATCGATGACCTCTCATCGGGATCGTTCGCCAATCTCGCTGTGGCCCGGGGCCTCGCTCGCAACTCAGAGCTGTCGTTGACGATCCATCACCTCGATGCCGCCGCCGATGAGGCCGCGTCGCTGTTGGAGATGCGACCGCCGTCGGTGCTCTACATGTTGGCGACCCTCCCCGATGCCTCAGCGGGGCCGGCTGAGACCGCCGGGGGATTGTCGCGGGTGGTCACGGTGCTCGATGCAGCCCGACGCGCCGGTGTCGCGAAGGTGGTCGTGGTCCTGCCCGCCACCGTGCTCTACGGGTCGCCAGCGGCGCGCGATCTGCCGATCAAAGAGGCCGCAGTGACGCCGCGGGGGGTGCGCGGCGCGGTGGCGCGCGCCATCATCGACACCCTCGACTGGTATCGCAGCACCTATGCGATGGAGTTCACCGTGGCGGCACTGTCCAGTGTCTACGGTCCGCGCCAGCGGCGCGGGGTGGTGGCTGAGATGCTGGCGGCGGCCCGCGGTGGCATATCGCCGACGATCACCGGCGACGGCCGCCAGACCCGCGATCTGATCTACATCGATGATGTCGTGGATGCACTCGCGCGCGCCGGTGGCCGCGGTGGTGGTCTGGTGGTCAATATCGGCACCGGCCAGCAGACATCGATGCTCGATCTGTGGGAGCTGATCTCGGGTGGTTCGGGTGCTGAACCAGAGTTCATCCCCGAACCCGTCGACGGACTCGGTCGCTTCGCGGTCTCTCCGGTGCGGGCGCGGATCCACCTCGAATGGTCGCCGTGGACCACCCTGGCCGAGGGGATCGAAGCCTTCAGAGCGTCGATACCAGACTGATCCGACCCAGCTCCGCGGCGATCTGAGGAGTCGACATGACGGTGTCGGTGATGACACAGCGCATCCCGAGATCCTCGATCTCACCGGCGCGGTCGGCATCGGCATGGTCGATGACCAACGTGCCGGCGATGGACCGGTAGATCTGGGCCACGCCGACGACCGAGGCCTCATGTCCGAGTTCGTCGAGCAGTCGTGCGGCGGGGCCTTTGAGGGCGCGACCGCCCACGATCGGCGAGATCGCCACCGTCGAGTCCCGTCGCGACGCGAGCAATTCATCGACGCCGTCGAGGGCGCGGATCGGCCCGATCGAGACCAGCGGATTGGACGGCGCGATGACCACCACCGCCGCATCGCGCAGCGCTGTGCGGGCCGCGTCACCGAGGCGCGCCGCTGTGGCCTCGACGCGCACCTCGGCGATGGCGACATCATGGCGATCGCGCACGAAGTACTCCTGGAAGGCGAGATCGCGTCCGTCGACGGTCAGCAGACGGGTGGCGACGGGATCATCGCTCATCGGCAGGATCGCGAGCCCGAGACCCCATGCGGTGGCGATCTCGGCGGTGACCTCACTCAGCGTGGCTCCCTCGGCGAGGCGGGCACTGCGATACAGATGGGTGGCGAGGTCGCGATCGCCGAGGCCGAACCAGGTCACACCGGCATCAGAGCCCTGCGGGATCACCGATGCGTAGCGCTCGAGGGCCTCCATCGCCGCCCATGTCTCACCGGCGAGACCCCAACCACGATCCGGGTCGATGGCGCCGGCGAGGGTGTAGGTGACGGTGTCGAGATCGGGACAGATCCTCAGGCCGTGCAAGGTGGTGTCATCGGCGGTGTTCACCACCGCGGTGACCGAGGCCGCGTCGATGACCGAGAGCAGGCCGTTGAGATACCGCGCCGCGCCGACACCGCCGGCGAGCACCGCCACGGGGGTCGCCAGCTCAGCGTCGGTCATCATGATGTGCTCCCGGTCGTGTCGGTGGTGGTGTCGGTGGTGGTGTCGGTGGGTTGGTTCACGGTGAGACACTTCCTGTGTGTTCGTCGATGACTCGGCGATACAGCGAGATGAACTCGCTGACCGTTCGGTCCCAGTCGAAGCGGTCCAGATTGGTTCGACCGGCGGCCACGAGGTCGGCACGGCGCGCCGAATCGGTGACGACGCGTCGAATGGCGGCTGCCAGATCACCCGGGTCCGAGTGGGCGCACAACTCGATCCCGTCGCCGCCGACTTCTGGTATCGACCCCGCACGGGTGCCGACCACGCACAGTCCGTGGGCCTGGGCCTCGAGGATCGGGAACCCGAACCCCTCGTCGAGCGATGGGTAGATGAGCGCGGTGGCGTTGCTGAGCAGCCGCTGTTTGGTCGCGTCACTGACCGCTCCGAGGACATGGATCCGCGATCGCAGATCGGTGTGCACAGCAGCGATGCGCTGTTCGAGGCGGCCCTGGTCATCACCGGGCGCGCCGGCGATCACCAGATGCAGATCGGGTTCATCGGCACCGACGAGCGCGAACGCGTCGATGAGGTCGACGATGCCCTTGCGTCGCTCCACGGTGCCGATCGCGGTGATGAACGGTGCACCGCCGGTGACCGAGGGGACGAGGTCGGCCTCGGCGTCTGCGGGCTCGATGGCCGATGCATCGAGGCGCGGTGGGCCGAGGTGGATGACCTCGATGCGATCGGTGTCGAGCAGTGAGCGGGCCACCTCGGCGGTGGCATGGGAACTGACATGGATCGTCGCGCCGCGTTGTGCGGCGCGACGCAGCGCACGACCGGCGCGCGCCACCGGAGCGCTCGCGAGTTCGCGATGTGCGAGGAACCAGCAGTCGTACACCGAGATCACCGTCGGGCGTCGACTCGGGGGAGCGGTGTAGTTGGTGCCGTGGATCAGATCGACATCGCCGAGCCATCGATCGGCCCGGGGCCGGTCGATTCGCGACCACAGCCGGGTCGCGGCGGCTGCCGGCAGCCGCAGCCGGCGCTCACCGTCGTCGAGCCGGGCACGGAAACTGACGACATAGGGGACCGGCTCCACCCCCTCGTGGGCGCGCAGCCCATCGAGCAGTTCAGCTGCGGCCACCGCCACACCGGTGCGGTGGCCGTGGAGGGGACTGGTGTCGACAGCGATGCGCATGATGGAGGAACCTGCCCGTTGACGCTACCGCGACCCTAGAATCCACGTTCTGCTCGTACCGGCGGCGGTTTCGTCCCGTCGGACGTCGATGTGCACCCGAGGAGTGTTTCATGCCCAAAGCCTTCATCACCGGCATCACCGGACAGGACGGCCAACATCTCGCAGAGTTCCTGCACTCCAAGGGGTATGACGTGTTCGGCATGGTGAAGGGCCAGAACAACCCCCGGATGTCGGCGCTGCTCGAGGAGATGCCCTTCATCGAGCCCGTATCGGGTGATCTCGCCGATCTGCCGTCGCTGGTGGCGGCACTCGAATTCGTCCAACCCGATGAGATCTACAACCTCGGCGCCATCTCCTTCGTGGCGCTCAGTTTCACCCAACCCGAACTGACCGCCAATGTCACCGGGACCGGGGTGCTGCGGATGCTCGAGGCCATCCGCATGGTCGGCGGCACCGAGAACAACCCGATGCGTTTCTATCAGGCGTCATCATCGGAGATGTTCGGCAAGGTCCGCGAAACACCCCAGACCGAACAGACCCCGTTCCATCCCCGCTCTCCGTATGGCTGCGCGAAGGTCTTCGGCCATGACATCACCGTCAACTACCGCGAGTCCTATGGGCTGTATGCGTGCTCGGGCATCCTGTTCAACCATGAGGGTCCGCGCCGCGGCCTCGAGTTCGTGACCCGCAAGGTGACCAACGCCGTGGCACGGATCAGCCTCGGCCTCCAGCATGAACTGGTCATGGGCACGCTCGATGCCAAGCGTGACTGGGGCTATGCAGGCGACTATGTCAAAGCGATGTGGATGATGCTGCAACAAGATGAGCCGAGCGATTTCGTGATCGCGACCGGTGAGACGCATTCGGTCCGCGATCTCGTCGTGCGCGCCTTTTCCGAGGTCGGCATCGACGATTGGGAGCGTTATGTGCGTTATGACCCCAAGTTCATGCGCCCCGCTGAAGTCGATCTGTTGATCGGTGACCCGACCAAAGCCCGTGAGCAACTCGGCTGGGAACCCGAGGTGGATTTCCCGACGCTGATCTCGATGATGGTCCAGCACGACCTCGCACTCGAGTCCGCCAAGGCAGAGCGCGCCCGCCGCGAAGCCTGAGTGGCGCCGCCCGCCAGTTTGATCAATCCACGACGTGTTCGGTGAGCGCGTCGTAGATCGAATCGGGATCCGGTCGAGCCCCGACGCGCAACCGCGACCTCAGGGCGAAACCGAAGAACACCGCCGCGGCGATACTCGAGAACACCAGTCCGAGTTCGATCCGCCAGAACAGTTCATCAGATGACACCGCGGTGACGATGATGAAGATCGCGAACGCCGATGCCCATCCCGCCGCGACGAGCGCATGGCCGCGCAGTGCGATGACCGCCTGTGCGATGGCGAGGGCCAGCATGTACACCGCGCTGGCGAAGGCCAGCATGGTCAGGGTCTTGGAGCCGAGTTCGGCCTCGTAGACGATCTCGATCACCCACGGGCCGAGCACGGCTGCGCCGATCGTGCCGACGACGCCGACCACCACGACGAGGATGACGAGCTTTTTGAAACCACTGACGAACTCATCGAGTTCACCGCGCGCCGCCAGTGCCGAGAGCCGCGGCAACAGTGCGGCCTGGACCGCCTGGAACATGAACAGTGGCACCCGAGCCAGGAGGACACCGAAGGCGAACTGGGTGACCAGGAACTTCTCATCGTCGCTCGACAGCAGGTTGGCTGCCACCACACCGGCGTTCAACAGCGCGGCCATGAACACCGAACCGCCGAGCAGCCACCCGAGGTTCGAGGTGACCTCATTCCACTGTGCCGGTGGGCCCACCTCGGTGCGCAGTGAACCGCGCGCCGCCACGACACCGACCGCGACCAGCGGTGACAGCCCCACGACGAAGGCGTACGGCCCGACGGCGGTGATGCCGATCGCCGCGAGCGCCATCGTCATCAGGATCCGCACCACACCGTCGGAACCGACGATCAGGCCATAGGACCCGAAACGTCCCGATCCCGAACAGATCCCGCGCGCCAGGTGCACCGGTGCATATGCGACGAAGGCGACCGCGAGTGCGGCCAACATGACCCAGTCCCCGGAGAAATAGGTGGAGGTCACCACCGGACTCGAGATGGCGATGATCAACAGCACGATCGCAACGAGTCCGGCCGCGAGCCGCAGGATCTTGGACACCACCGGCCGGCCGCCCTCATCGCGGGCGCGCCGGTGCGAGAGCGCCCGACCGAGTTCCTGTTCGAGGGGGATGAAGATTCCCGGTGCGAGCGAGAACGTCGCGAACCACAGTGCCGAGATGGGGGCGAACTCCTCAGGTCCGCCGAGCGCGTTCTGGCCGACCCGGAAAAAGGCGTAGGTCGCAACGCCGGCGACGAGCAGCGCAGCGCCGACGACGAGCGTTCCATCGGGAACGGGAAGCCGCCTGGTCATGGTCGTGGATGACACCGCCGCCAACGCTAGCGCTCCACCACCATCGATCTGCCTGATCCGTGCAGTCCCGGTCCTGTGACCAGATCGTGTGTCCCGGTCCTTCGACCGCGACCACCGGTGCTGTGGCGGCAGGCTGATGCCCCGGTGACGTCACGGCGAGATCACGGCGGGATCACGGCGGGATCACGGCGATATCGGGGTGCCTGCCACCTCTGCTGCGTCACCGCTAGCCTCGCACCATCGTGGAGCAACTCGTTCGGGAACCTGATCAGGGCGCGCCTCCGGTCGTCGGAGTGATGGTGATCCATGATGTCGGAGCCTGGTTCTCCGAGACCTTGGCGGCGCTCGCGCACCAGGATTACCCGAATCTGCGATGGGTGATGCTGGTGCACGCGGCGTCATCGACGCGGGCCACGGAGTCCTTCGAACGCATCGAGTCCGAGATCGCAACCGTGCTGCCCGATGCGATCGTGCGGCGGGCACGCAGTGTCGACGGGTTCGCCCCGACAGCCAATGAGATCTTGGACTTGGTCGAGGGCGATAACGGCCTGTTCCTGATCTGCCACGATGACATCGCGCCGGCTCCCGATGCCGTGCGGGTCCTCGTCGAGGAGCTGTACCGATCGAACGCGGGCATCGTCGGGCCCAAACTCGTCGATTGGGATCAGCCCGAGCATCTGTTGGATCTCGGATCCGAGATGGACCGTTTCGCCGAGATGGTCCCCGTGGCCGACGAAGGTGAGATCGACCAGGGCCAATACGACGACCTGAGCGATGTCTTCGCGGTGGCGACGGCCTGCATGTTGGTGCGCGCCGATCTGTTCCGGGCACTCGACGGCTTCGATCCGACGATCACATTCCATGGCGAGGATCGAGAACTGTGCTGGCGGGCGCATCTGTCCGGTGCCCGGGTGGTCACCGCGTCGCGCGCCACCGTGCGTCATCGCAGCCAACTCGTTGAGCGTCGCTCAGATCTCAATCACCGCACCCTGACCGAACGGCACCGTCTGCGCGCCTTCGCGACCCTGACCGCCGCACCGCGCCTCGCGGGCCGCACCCTGCAGTTGGTGGCGGTCACGATCGCGGAACAGGTGGTCGGATTGTTGACCGGACGTTTCGGCCAGGCGGTGGCCGCCGGTCGATCCCTGCTCGGGTTGCTCCCCCGTCTACCCGGTCTGGTGGCACGGCGCCGCCGGATCAACTCAACGCGGTTGGTGCCCGAACGCGAGGTGGCCGGGCGGTTCGCCTCGGGCAGTGCACGCCTGCGCAACTCGCTGCGCAGCAGAGAATCGGCTGTCTACATCGGTGAGGACACGACGGTGCGACGTTGGCAGCCCGCCTCCTATGGTCCGCTGCTGGCCTGGTGTGCGGTCATCGCACTGGTTCTCGTGGGCTCGAGGTCGTTCATCGACCGCGGTGTGCCCGAGATCGGCGAGTTCCTCAGATATCCCGAGAGCCCACGAGATCTCATCGCCTCCTATCTGACCGGCTGGGATCCGCGCGGTGGCGGGATGACGACAGCGGTGCCGACGGGATGGATCGGCCTCAGCTTCGCGAGCGTGCTGACCGGGTTCCGGATGCCGCTCGCCATGACGGTGTCGGTGATCGCCATGGTGCTGATCGGCGCCCTCGGTGTCTGGCGGCTGGCGGCGGTGTTCCCATTGGCGCGGACCCGCATCGTGGCGATGGTGGTCTATGTCGGTACCCCGTTGATCCCCGGTGTCATGGCGACGGGGCGTTGGTCAGCCCTCGCGTGGTATGCGGCGCTGCCGTGGCTGGTGCACGGTCTCAGACGACTCGCCGGTCTCGGTACCGCTGATCCGATGCTGGCCGATACCGACCTGGTCGAGGCGATCACCGAGCCGAGCGGGCGCGAACGCTTGAGTGCCTTCGCATCGGTGGTGCTGATACTCGGTGTCACCGCGGCGTTCGTGCCGGTGACGGTGGTGCTCTGGTTGGTGGTCGGTCTCGTGCTCGTGATCGCGACGCTGGTGGTCGGTGGATCGGTGCAGACCGCAGGATGGTTCTCCATCGGGACCGTGGGCGCATCGGTGGCGGCGACGGTGTTGAACCTGCCGTGGTCCACATCATGGGACTGGACATCGATGGTGCCGGCCACTCCTGCAGGAGCTGAGGCCCGCGGCATCGTGGCGGTCCTCGGGCTGTCGGTGGATGACCGGGCGTTCGTGGTGATGGCCCTCGGGTTGTATCTGGCGCTGTTGGCTGCACTCGCGGTGACCCGTGCCTGGCGCCTGACGTGGGCGGCGCGCGCCGCCGCTCTTGTTCTGGTGTTCGGTGCTGCCGCAGTGTTCGCCGATCGCGGCGATCTGCCGGTCCGGCCACCCGATATTGCACTGTTATTGGTGCCGGTGGTGCTCGGGCTCGCGTTGGCGGCGGGGGTGCTGGCCGGCAGTTTCGGCGAGGATGTCTTGGGCCGGGCCTTCGGGTGGCGTCAACCGGTGACGTTGGTGGCCAATATCGCCGTCATCGTGGCGCTGGTACCGGCGTTGGTGGCGGTGGGCAATGGTGCCTGGAACATGCCCCGCGCGTCGCTGAGCAATCTGCTGGCGGCACAACTGCCCGCGGACCCGATCGAGGGCGACTACCGCACCTTGTTCATCGGTGATCCCCGGGTGCTCCCGGTGCCGTCACGCGAATACCGCGATGGGGTGGCCTATGCGCTCGTGGACGATGACCGGTTGAACTTCACCAATCGTTTCGCCGCGCCGGTCACCGGGGTGGACGATCGCATCCGCGAGGTGCTCGATTCGCTGTCGGCGGGCTCGACGCTGCGCGCTGGCCGGCAATTGGCCTCGCTCGGCGTGCGCTTCGTCGTGGTGCCCGAGATCGATGGGGTGGGTTCGACCACGGCGCGCCCCCGACCGGTGCCAGCCGGTCTCGCCGACCGCCTCAACGCCCAGCTCGATCTGGCGCGCGCCTTCGGCGCCCCGAATATCAGTGTTTTCGTGAACCGCTCATGGGTGCCCACCTCGGCATTGATGACCGGTGCGGCCGCCGAGGTCATCCTCGAGCCGACCGAGACCCCCGGAGACCCCGGGGCGATCCGGGTGGCCGGATCCGAGACCGCCTTCGCCGGGTTCGCCGCCGATCTGGTGGTGATCGACGAGGTCGATCCGGGTGTGCTGCACTTCGCGACCGCTCTCGATGACCGCTGGTGGGTCAAGGTCGCAGATGAACGGATCGAGGCCCAACCGGGGTTCGGTCTCACCACGGCATTCGACCTGCGCGAGATCTCACCGGGGACCACCGCCTCGCTCGGATATGACCGACCGCTGTCGCGTTCGATATGGGTCGTGTTCCAGGCGCTGGTCTGGTTGGCGGTGGCGGTTGCGGCGAGCAGTCTGCGACCGCGTCTGCCGAGGCGCCTGCGCACCGCAGCGGGCGATGAGACCGTGATCGAATTCGGTGATGCACCGTCGGGCGCTGGTTGGTTGTCCGATGACGAACTCGATGCCGATCTGGACCCATGGTCGATCATCGAGGCCGATCCGGCTCCCGAGCCACCAGCGACCACCACGCCTGTGCCGCCGGCGCCCGCACCGCCCATGCCGCCGCCATCGATCCCGCCGACCGAAGGCGACCCCGGCCAGATCGGGGACGATCGCTGATGCGCCGTCTCCCGGCCCTGATCGGCTTCGTGGTCGGTGCGTTGGCGTTGGTGATCGTGGCTCGCGACGCTCCGGCGGAGCGCGATCCGGTCTTCTCGGTGGTCCCGGTCGCCTGGATGCCCTCGGCGCCACCCGATGACCTCAGCACCGAGTCGGTCTCAACGTGGTTCTGTCCGGGTGTGCCGATCTCGCTCGATGACGGCATCGGTGGCCAGATCCTGATCGCCAACCGTGGCGATGACCCGGTGAATGCCCGCGTCCAGTGGCTCGGCACCGATGATGATGATCAGTCCACCACGGCGGTCGATGGACTCGACGGCACGGTCATCAGCGAGGGTGAGGCACCCGTCGAACAGCTCGTGGTCGAGCCCCGCACCATCGCGTTGTTGGAGGCAGGTCTGCGCCGGGAGGCCGCCTTCGTGTCGGCGGTCGTCGAGGTCGACGGTGCAGCGATCGTCGAACAGCGCATCGAGCATCCCGATGGCAACCCGGTGACGCCGTGTGCGGACTCGACCGCAGCGACCTGGTTCGTGGCTGAGGGATTCACCGCAGATGGCAGCACGAATGAGATCGTGCTGACCAATCCGTTCGATGATGTGGTCATCGTGGACCTCGCGTTCGCGACCGCCGATGGCGCTCGGGTCCCGGCGGCCTACCAGGGCATTCCACTGGCACCGCGGTCGGTCGAGGTCATCGATCTCGGTGCACCCGGAGCCGGCGCCCAGGAGGAGGAGTTGCTGGCGGTGCGCGTCGAGGCCACCCGGGGTGAGCTGGTGTTGGGGCGTGCTCAGAGCTTCTCGGGTGATCGGCGGGGGTATGCGATGACCCTCGGTGCGCCGGCATTGCGCGATCAGTGGTGGTTCGCCGATGGAGAGGTCGCTGACGGGATCGACACCCAATACAGCATCTACAACCCGACCACGTCGGATGTGGAGGTCGATGTGGTGTTGCTCGGCATCTCCGATCTGGGATTCGTCGAGCCGATCCGGGTTCCGGCGCGTCGGGTGGTGACCTTTGATCCCGCCGAGATCGATGATCTGCCCCCCGGACGACATGCCGTGGTGTTCTCGACGCGTTCAGAGCCCTCGATCGTGGTGGAGCGCACCGTGACGCGCACCGTGGATGGTCGGCCATCGACCTCGGTGCTGCTCGGAGCACCACCGCGCTTCGACGGATATGTGTCCAATCGCTGGCATCTGGTCTCGGTGCCGCGCGAGTCCGCTCCGGCATCGTTGGTGCTCTACAACGTGGACAATATCGACGGTCTGGTCACCGTCGAGGCCATCGGGCCCGAGGGCCCGGCCGCGGTGCCGGGCCTGATCGATATCGAACTTCCCGCAGCAGCGATCCTGACGATCGATATCGGCAACCTCGGCGAATTCGCCGGCCGGGAACTGACCGTGACCTCGACCACCCGGATCTTCGCCGAGCGCTCGCTGCCGAGCGGGTCGGGCCGCACCGCCGCGTGGGCCATTCCCGCTGAGTGACTACCCTTCGCTCGATGGAGCGTGCGCTGATTGCAGCGATCATCGTGGTGCTGGCGATCGCAGTCGCGACTGCGCTGCAGCGGCGACGCCGTCCCGCCGCCCCGATGCGCACCACCGCACAGCTGCCTGCGCAGCTCGATCGGGCGGACTTCGG
>SKFX01000231.1 GCA_007117775.1 Ilumatobacteraceae bacterium | reverse complement strand
TCGGCCTGGAACGAGGCCAATGCACCGTTCATCGCGGCCCGCATGAACAACTGTTGGCGTTTGATGCGGCCGAGATCGGCGGAGCCGTCACGACGCCATTGGCCGTCACGGAACTCCTCGTAATACCGGCTGCGGGCGAACGCGAGCGCCTGGGAGCCGTCGAGGCGCTGGCATCCGGGCTGCAGATCGAGACCGCTGTTGCGGTCACGGGTGGCGTACTCGATACACAGCTCGACACCGCCGGTGGCATCGATGATCTCCTGGAAGCCCTGGAAGTCGACCTCGACATAGTGATGGATGGGGATACCGAGCGATTGGGTGATGGTGCGCACCAGCCGATCAGGCCCGCCGCCATAGGCGCTGTTGATCCGCCGTCGCTGGCCGGTATCGGCGATCTCCACCAACAGATCCCGCGGCAGGCTGGTGAGCGCGAGTCCGCCGTCGCTCTCACGGCGCAGGATCATGATCGTGTCGGCTCGCTCCCCCGACACATCAGATGTTGACCCGATGGCGCCGAAGTTCGGATCATCGGAGCTGATCCCGTCGCGCGAATCAGAGCCCACCAACAAGAAGTTCACCGTCGGGCCGATCGGTCCATCGGTCCCGAGGATTCCAGAGGCTCCTGTGTCGGTCGCTGACAGCGAACCGGCGAGGGCATCGATGCGCTGGATCCCACCGATGAGACCATCGGCGCCGCGCTGCAGACCGAAGATGCCACCGACGGCCATCACCACCGCGATGATGCCGGCGAGCGCGGCCGACGATAACGGTCGCCGACGTGCCGCAGTGACGTTCGATCCGCCGGAGTTCGAGCCGCTCATCGTGGTACCCACCACCGGATCGTAACGAACTGCGCCGGCCCGATCCGGTCACCCGCCCACTGGGGTGGAGCCTGCCGAGCCGGGTCGGGGGTGATATCGCCGGTGGCCCTCAGTCGGCCTCGGGTGTGACCGGATGATCGCGCAGGTGGATCACATCGCCGATGTCGATGCGATGGGTGACGGCACACTCATCGAGCACCATCAGCGCGCCGTCATCACCGACCTCGAGGGCACGCCCGACGATGTCACCGGCGGGCCGTTCGACACGGACCCGGCGCCCGAGGGTGTCGAGCGCGGCCCGGTACCGCGCCGAGATGTCGGCGGGCAGGCGGTCATAGGCGACGAGCAGCGCCGCCAGCACGTCGAGCGGGTCGGATCCGGGTGCATGGTCGACGAGTCGGGCCGCATCTGGCGGCGCCCACCCGACGTTGAGACCGAGTCCGACCACGACCGCACCCGACGTCGTGGTCTGGGCCAGGATGCCGGCGAGTTTGGCGCCGTCGAGCAACAGATCATTGGGCCATTTGAGCACCGCTGCCACCCCGGCGATCTCGTGGCATGCATCGATGGCGGCGAGACCGACGCGCTGGGTCAACTCGATCGGGTTCGGCGGCGGGTCCATGAACAGGATCGACACCAACAGATTGGCCCCCGGTGGCGCCTCCCAGCGCCGATCCAGCCGGCCGCGTCCAGCGCTCTGATACCGGGCCGCGAGCACGGATCGATCCAATCGAGCCGACCCCGGCTCGGCCCGGTCGGCCTCGGCGATGAGGGCGGTGTTGGTGCTGTCGATCTCATCCACCACACGCACCGACCAGCGGGCAGGCCATCCCCGCGACACCCCATCGGCGGGGGGCTGGTCGGGTTCGATCTGCGCTGGAGGTCCCATCGGACCTACATTGTCATCTGTGCTCAACAAGATCCTGATCGCCAACCGGGGCGAAATCGCCGTCCGGGTCATCCGCGCCGCTCGCGAACTCGATATCGCCACGGTCGCGGTGTACTCCGAACTCGACCGCGACGCACTGCATGTCCGACTCGCCGATGAGGCCTGGGCCCTCGGTGGCCAGAGCGCGGCCGAGAGTTATCTCAACACCGATGCGATCCTCGAGGCCATCCGTGCGAGCGGGGCCGATGCCGTCCACCCCGGCTACGGCTTCTTCAGCGAGAACGCTGACTTCGCCCGGCGGATCACCGAGTTGGGCGTGGCGTTCATCGGCCCGCCACCAGAGGCCATCGAGGAGATGGGTGACAAGGTGTCGAGCCGTCTCGCCGCCCAGCGCGGTGGCGCGCCGATCGTGCCGGGCACCACCGAGTTCGCCGCCGGGCCCGATGAGATCCGCGCCTTCGGTGAGACCAACGGCTGGCCGATCGCCATCAAGGCCGCCTTCGGCGGTGGCGGCCGCGGTATGAAGGTGGTCCACTCCCCCGATGAGGTCGACGAGGCCATGGCGAGCGCGCAGCGTGAGGCCAAGAGCTTCTTCGGACGCGATGAGGTGTATGTCGAGCGCTATCTCACCTGGCCGCGCCATATCGAGGTCCAGGTGGTCGGCGATCACCACGGCAATGTGGTCTGGGTCTCCACACGGGACTGCTCAGCACAGCGACGCCACCAGAAACTGATCGAGGAGGCGCCCGCACCCAACCTGCCCGACGGTGTCGAAGAGGCGATGGGCGCCGCGGCGGTGAAAGCCGCCACAGCGGTCGGCTACCACAATGCCGGTACGGTCGAGTTCATCTATCAGGACGGTGACTTCTTCTTCTTGGAGATGAACACCCGCCTGCAGGTGGAACACCCCGTCACCGAGGAGATCACCGGAATCGACCTGGTCGAATGGCAGATCCGTATCGCAGCCGGCGAGGCATTGCCGATGACCCAGGACGAGATCCTCGCCGAGCGCCGCGGTCATGCCATCGAGGTGCGCATCAACGCCGAGGATCCCGCCGATGGCAAGTTCCTGCCGTCACCGGGCACCATCACCCGCCTCGTCACGCCCGACGGGTTCGGGGTGCGCTTCGACTCGGGTTATGAGGCCGGTGATTCGATCAGCCAGTTCTACGACAATCTGGTGGGCAAGCTGATCGTGTGGGGCAAGGACCGCCCGACCGCAATCGCCCGCACCATCCGCGCCCTCGAGGAGATGGACGTCGCCGGTGTGGCCACCACGATCCCAGCCGATCTCGCGATCCTGCGCCACCCGGATTTCGCGGCGATGGAGCACTCGACGAAATGGGTGGAGGAACGTCTCGATCTCAGCGGGGTCGGCGCTGCGGACCCCTCGCCGGGTGCTGATGACGACGGTGAGGAACTCGTGCGCCGTCGCACCACCGTCGAGGTCAATGGTCGACGCTTCGATGTGTCGATGTGGGTGCCCGATGCGCCCGCGGG
>SKFX01000064.1 GCA_007117775.1 Ilumatobacteraceae bacterium | reverse complement strand
CCGATGCCGGCGACAAGATGTTGTTGGCGCTCAGCATCAGCACCCGGGCCTCGGCCTGCGCCTCGGCCGACAGCGGCACGTGGACGGCCATCTGGTCACCGTCGAAGTCGGCGTTGAACGCGGTGCACACCAGCGGATGGATCTGGATCGCCTTGCCCTCCACGAGCACCGGCTCGAAGGCCTGGATGCCGAGGCGGTGCAGGGTCGGGGCGCGGTTCAACAGCACCGGATATTCGCGGATCACATCATCGAGCACATCCCACACCTGGGGGCGACGACGCTCGACCATACGCTTGGCGGTCTTGATGTTCTGGGCCAACTGCAGGTCCACGAGACGCTTCATCACCAGCGGCTTGAACAGCTCGAGGGCCATCAGCTTGGGCAGGCCGCACTGATGCAGGCGCAGCGTCGGGCCGGCCACGATGACCGAACGACCCGAGTAGTCGACGCGCTTGCCGAGCAGGTTCTGGCGGAAGCGGCCCTGCTTGCCCTTCAACATGTCCGACAGCGACTTGAGCGGACGGTTGCCCGGCCCGGTCACCGGACGGCCGTGGCGGCCGTTGTCGAAGAGTGCGTCGACGGCCTCTTGGAGCATGCGCTTTTCGTTGTTGACGATGATCTCGGGCGCACCGATGTCGAGCAGTCGCTTGAGACGGTTGTTGCGGTTGATCACCCGGCGGTACAGGTCGTTGAGGTCAGAGGTCGCGAAGCGGCCACCGTCGAGCTGCACCATCGGACGCAGATCGGGCGGGATCACCGGCACCGAATCGAGGATCATGGCCTTGGGATCGTTGAGACGGCGGCCATGGTCATCGCGACGGTTGAAGCTGGTGACGATCTTGAGGCGCTTGATCGCCTTCTGGCGACGCTGGGCCGATAGCGGCTTGCGGCCCGAGTCGCCCGGATCGATCGCCTCGCGCAGCTTGACCTCTTCGGAATCGAAGTCGATGCGGTCGATCAGCGATTTGATGGCCTCGGCACCGGTGCCGCCCTCGAAATAATCGCCATAGCGATCGGCGAGTTCGCGCCACAGCGTCTCGTCCTCGATGATCTTGCGCGAATGCAGCGAACGGAACTCGTCCCAGGTGCGCGCCAACAGATCGAGCTCGATCTCATAGCGCTCGCGCAGCGACTCGATCTCCTTATCGGCATCGCGCTGGAGCTTCTTCGCGTCACCGCCGTCGGCCTCGGCGGCCTCGGCCTGCGCCTCGAGCTCCTTATAGCGGCGGTCGATGGCCAACTCGAGTTCTTTGTTGATGGCATCACGCTCTTCGAGGTATTCGGCCTCGAGGGTCGGCAGATCCTCATGACGCTTGTCATCGTCCACCCAGGTGACGAGTTTCGCGGCGAAGTAGATGACCTTCTCGAGCTGTTTGGCCTTGAGCTCCTCCTTGGGCTCGATCCCGGCCAGCAGATACGCCAACCACGAACGGGTGCCGCGCAGGTACCAGATGTGGACCACCGGAGCGGACAACTCGATATGGCCCATCCGATCACGGCGGACCTTGGAGCGGGTCACCTCGACACCACAGCGCTCGCAGATGATGCCCTTGAAACGCACCCGCTTGTACTTGCCGCAGTAGCACTCCCAGTCGCGGGTCGGGCCGAAGATCTTCTCGCAGAACAGGCCGTCCTTCTCCGGACGCAGTGTGCGGTAGTTGATCGTCTCGGGCTTCTTGACCTCTCCGTGTGACCAGAGGCGGATCTGTTCAGCGGTGGCCAACCCGATCTTGAGTTGGTCGAACATGTTGACGTCGAGCATGAGGCTTCTTCCTGGATTCGCTGCTGGGTCTTCGTGACGGATACTTCGTGGTGATCGGATTCGTGGCCGGTGCGGCTCAGCCGCACTGGCGCTGCTCAGTAGGCGCGCTCGCGCCGGGGTTCGCGGTCGTCGTCGTCGCTGCCGCGCTCGGGCCGTGAGATATCGATGCCGAGTTCCTCAGCGGCGCGATAGATCTCATCGTCGAGATCGCGCATCTCGATCTCGGAACCGTCATCGGCGAGGACCTCGACGTTGATGCACAGTGCCTGCATCTCTTTCATGAGGACCTTGAACGACTCGGGCACCCCGGGCTCGGGGATGTTGTAGCCCTTGACGATCGCCTCATAGACCTTGACCCGTCCGAGGACATCGTCGCTCTTGATGGTCAACAACTCCTGCAGGCAGTACGCCGCGCCATAGGCTTCGAGTGCCCACACCTCCATCTCACCGAAGCGCTGGCCACCGAACTGGGCCTTGCCGCCGAGGGGCTGCTGGGTGATCATCGAGTACGGGCCGGTCGAGCGGGCGTGGATCTTGTCATCGACGAGGTGCGCCAACTTCAAGATGTACATGAACCCGACGGTGATCGCATTGTCATAGGGCTCGCCGGTTCGGCCGTTGTACAACGTTGCCTTGCCGTCGACACCCACGAGCCGGCGCCCATCGGGCGACTCGGGGTTCAGGTTCTCGAGGATCTGCTGGATCGTCGGATGGTCACCGGACTTCTCCGCTTCGTCCCAGTTCGCTCCGTCGAACACCGGCGTCGACACGAAGATGGCCGGCTCGGTATTGGCCCGGGTCTTGGTCTCGGTACCGCGGATCGGCTCGGAACCGACCTTCTCGCCGTTGTTCGGATTGGTCCAGCCCCATCGGGCGCAGTAGCCGAGATGGGCCTCGAGCACCTGGCCGACGTTCATCCGGCTCGGCACGCCGAGCGGGTTCAAGATGATGTCGACCGGGGTGCCATCGGCGAGGAACGGCATATCCTGCACCGGCAGGATCTTGGAGATGACGCCCTTGTTGCCGTGGCGTCCCGCCAACTTGTCGCCGACGGAGATCTTGCGCTTCTGGGCCACGTAGACGCGCACCAGCTGGTTGACGCCCGGGGGCAGCTCATCGCCGTCATCACGGTTGAACACCTTGACGTCGATGATCTTGCCGGACTCACCGTGGGGCACCTTGAGGCTGGTGTCGCGGACTTCGCGGGCCTTCTCACCGAAGATGGCGCGCAGTAGGCGTTCCTCGGGGGTCAGCTCGGTCTCACCCTTGGGGGTCACCTTGCCGACGAGCACATCACCGGGGCCGACTTCGGCACCGATGCGCACGATGCCGCGATCGTCGAGGTCGGCCAGGATGTCATCGGAGAGGTTCGGGATATCCCGGGTGATCTCCTCAGCACCCAACTTGGTGTCACGGGCGTCGACCTCGTGTTCGTGGATGTGGATCGAGGT
>SKFX01000225.1 GCA_007117775.1 Ilumatobacteraceae bacterium | reverse complement strand
TGCGCGCCCATCTCGGTGTCCGGGTCGGCGACTTCGACCTGGATGTGGACCTCGAGATCGCTCCCGGTGAGGTGCTGGCGATCCTCGGGCCCAACGGTGCGGGCAAGAGCACGATCGTGCGCGCCCTGGCCGGCCTCATCGGCGTGGACCGCGGTCGCATCGAACTCGACGGCACCGTGATCGATGATCCCGATGCCGGGGTGTTCGTGGTCCCGGAACGACGCTCGGTCGGGGTGGTGTTCCAGGACTATCTGCTCTTCGAGCATCTCAGCGTGCTCGACAACGTCGCCTTCGGCCTGCGAGCGCGCGGTGCACGCCGCAGCGACGCGCGCGCCGGCGCACGCAGCACACTCGACCAGATCGGCATCACCGACCTCGCCGATCGCCGACCCGGCCAGCTGTCGGGAGGCCAGGCACAGCGCGTCGCGCTGGCGCGCGCCCTGGCCATCTCACCGCGGCTGTTGCTGATGGATGAACCCCTCGCTGCGCTCGATATCGCGACTCGCGTCGAGGTCCGTCGGGATCTGCAGGCACACCTGGACCCGCTCGACACGATGCGGATCCTGGTGACCCATGACCCGATCGACGCCCACGCACTGGCGGATCGGATCATGATCGTCGAGGCCGGCCGGGTCGTGCAGACCGGCACGCTCGATGAGATCACCGCCCGACCCCGGTCCCCGTATGTCGCGCAGCTCGTCGGGGTGAATCTGATCTCGGGCACGGTGACGGCCGGGGTGCTGCACACCGAGACCGGCGCACAGATCGTGGTGGCCGATGCCGCCGACGGCCCCGCCTATGCCGTCATCCACCCGCATTCGGTGACCGTGACGAGCGACGCCCCGCAGTCGACGAGCGCCCGCAACGTCTGGCGGGGCACGATCACCGGAATCGACCGGATCGGTGACCGGGCACGACTCCAACTCGACGGGGCGCTGCGACTCACCGCCGAGGTGACGCTGCGAGCCGTCGACGAGATGGGTCTCAGCATCGGCGACCGGGTCCATGCCACGGTCAAGGCCACCGACATCGATCTGCAGGCGCAATGACCCAGACATCTGCACAGCTGACACGCATCGCGATCAGCCTCCGGGTGGGTACGAGTCCACCAGTTGTATCTATTGGATTAATACAATAGATTATCTGCATGGCTCCGCAGCTGATCTCACTCGCCGATGCGTCTCAGCTGCTGGCAATATCGCCTGAACGTGTCCGTCAACTCGTCGTCGCCGGTGACCTACCCGCCCAGCGATTCGGAAACGCATGGGCCGTCCCACGAGATGCGGTCATCGCTCGCCGTCATGCGGTCCATCGAGGGGGACGGCCGCTGAGCGCTCGCCGCGCATGGGACGAGATCGTCAACGGTGAGATCGATCTCTCCCGGTCGGGTCGCTACGTTCGGCGAGCTTCGGTGCTGCGCTGCGAGATGAGCTCAGCAGACGCCGAAGCCCTGCCTCGGATCGGCGCGGCGATGCTGAGCGGGGTTCGTGCCGCCATTGAGTTGGGAGCGCCACTGCTACCCACCGACGAGCATGACCTCTACATCGAACGCAGTCGGCTCGAGGATCTCAATCGCACCATTGCGCTCGTACCCGACCCGCTCGGTCCAGTACGACTCCGGATCGTCGACCCCGCAGTCTGGTGGATCGTCTCACAACACACCCGCACCCCGGTGGGTGCGATCGCACTGGACCTCCTCGATTCGGCCGACCCCCGGCACTGGATCGCCGCAGAGGCACTCGTCGCCGATGCGTGAAGATCCCGTAGTCCGACTCCCACCTCTGGCCGGTCGACAATACGACTCCTGGCAGGCGTTCATCAAGATCGCGCCATCGCTTGGTACCAACTATCTGCTCATCGGCGGGCAGATGGTCTTGCTCCACGAAGTCGAACGCGGATCCACCCTGACGCGCCCCACCGACGACATCGATGTCATCGTTGACCTCCGCGTCGAACCCGATGGACTCAGCCGGATTCATCGACGTCTCACTCAGGCCGGCTTCGATCAGCAGCCACCGGGTTCCGAAGGGATTGCTCACCGCTACACGCGGACCACCGCCACCATCGATGTCCTTGCGCCAGACCACCTCGGACAGCGCGCTCGTCTGGGCCTCGGGATCGGGAGAACCATTGAAGTGCCTGGGGGCACTCAAGCTCTCAATCGCAGCAGCTGGCTTCAAGTCCAGATGGCAGAGGGCCTGAGCGCCCGAATTCGCCGTCCCACGCTCATCGGGGCGCTGCTCGGCAAGGCAAGCGCCGTGATCCAGATCAGCTCGCAGACATCAGCAGAGAGAGCGAAGCACCTCAGAGACCTCGACTCATTGGCGTCCTTGGCCGGCCCATCGGACCGACTCGGATCACGGCTCACCCCAAAGGAACGTGCTTCGCTCCGAGAGACTGCGGAGTCATGCGAACTCAGCGAGCTCGCACGGCGCTCAATCGAACTGCTCACCGAATGAGGCGTTGCATGTTGACACACTGTGATGATGGCTCGCTCTCGCAGTGACCCGTTGCTACTCGGCGAGTGGGCCTGCCTCGGAGTCCTGTATGCGGGCCCGAGCCACGGGTTCGCGATCGCCGGTGAACTCAAACCCGATGGTGAACTCGGTCGGATCTGGTCGATGTCGCGCGCCCTCACCTATCGGGCGCTCGACCAACTCAGCGCCGCCGGCCTCATCCACAGCGTGGGCGAGGAACCCGGCATCGCCGGTGGGAATCGCACGGTGCTGGCGATCACCCGCTCGGGCCGAAGCCGATTCCGCGACTGGGTCACCACTCCGGTCGAGCATCTGCGGGACCTGCGCAGCGAATTGCTGCTCAAGATCGTGCTGGCCGAGCGGTGCAGCATCGACATCGCCGAGATGCTCGAACAGCAGCGCCACCGGGTGGCCGCAGCGGCGGCGGCCTTCGACCACAACACCGGTGATGTGGTCGATCTGTGGCGGACCGAATTCGCCTATGGAGCGTTGGCCTTCCTGGATCGCGTGATCGACGGCGCGGACGACCCGACTGTCTCATAGGCCTCTGCGAGGCTGCGGCCATGGCGGATTTCGAGCGGGTCGGCCCGGGCGAGATGCTCGGGGCGGCGAATCTGGCCGCAGGCCAGGCCACGGTGACGTGGCTGCTGGCGCGGGGCCTCGTCGCAGAGATCGAGGCCCTGCGCCGGGGTCTTCGGGCGCCGCTGGTCGTGCCCGGTGTCGAGGAGTTGTTCGGGGTGATC
>SKFX01000185.1 GCA_007117775.1 Ilumatobacteraceae bacterium | reverse complement strand
GGCGCGGATCTTCACGCTGCCGCGGCCGGTGCGATAGGCGTCGATGATCCCAGCCCGGCCCAGGATGCTGGCCCCGGTCGGGAAGTCGGGGCCCTTGACGAACTCCATCAGGTCATCGGCGGTGGCATCGGGATGGTCGATCAGATGCATGGTGGCATCGATGACCTCACCGAGGTTGTGCGGCGGGATATTGGTGGCCATCCCGACCGCGATGCCCTGGCTGCCGTTGACCAACAGGTTCGGGAATCGCGCCGGCAGCACCGCTGGCTGTTCGGTGGTCCCGTCGTAGTTCGGGATCATGTCGACGGTGTCTTCGTCGATATCGGCGAGCAACTGCATCGCGAGCGGATGCAGGCGGCATTCGGTGTAGCGCGAGGCAGCCGGGCCGAAGTCCGGTGAGCCGTAGTTGCCGTGGAAGTCGATGAGGGGGTGGCGCAGAGAGAACGGCTGGGCCATTCGCACCAGTGCGGCGTAGATCGCCGAGTCGCCGTGCGGGTGGAAACGCGCCATGGTGTCACCCGAGACGCGGGCACATTTCACGAAGGGTCGATCCGGCCGGAACCCCTGCTGTTCCATATCCCAGATGATCCGGCGGTGCACCGGTTTGAGACCGTCGCGCACATCGGGCAGCGCGCGCGACATGATCACCGACATCGCGTATTCCAGGAACGAGTTCTCCATCTCGTCCTGCAATTGGATCGGCTGGACCGGATCGGTCGAGCCGGTCACATCCGGAATCGGGCCGTCATCAGGGGTGTCGTCGGGCGTGTCATTGGACGTGTCGTCAGCCATGGGGTCTCCTCGGGTCGTACTGGTGTCCGGGGGGCGGTCTCAGGTCGGGATCGGGAATCGGGATCAGAAGTCCAGGTTGCGGACGTCGCGGGCGTTGGTGGTGATGAAGTTGCGTCGACTCTCGACGTCATCGCCCATCAGCACGCTCATGATCTGGTCGGCTTCGGCGGCCTCGTCGACGGTGACCTGCAGCAATGTGCGGCTCGCAGGATCCATGGTGGTTGAGCGCAATTCCTGCCAGTCCATCTCACCGAGACCCTTGAGGCGTTGGAATTCCTTCTTGTGGTTCGGGCGTTCAGCCAAGAACGCCGTGCGGGCCACCTCGTCTTTGAGGTACACCTTCTCCTTGCCCACCTCGGTCGAATACAGCGGCGGCTGGGCGATGTAGACATAGCCGGCCTCGACGAGTTCGCGCATCTGGCGGAAGAAGAACGTCAACAGCAGGGTGCGGATATGGCTGCCGTCGACATCGGCGTCGCAGAGCGCGATCACCTTGTGGTAGCGGGCCTTGGAGACGTCGAACTCCTCCTCGCCGACACCGGCGCCGATGGCGGTGATGAGGGCTTGGATCTCGTTGTTCTTCAGCATCTTGTCGATCCGGGCGCGCTCGACGTTCAGGATCTTGCCGCGGATCGGCAGGATCGCCTGGGTGCGCGGATCGCGGGCGTCGACGGCGGTGCCGCCGGCGGAGTCACCCTCGACGATGAACAATTCGGACTCCTCTGCTTTGGAACTCGAGCAGTCCTTCAGTTTGTCGGGCATGCCGGCACCCGATAGTGCCGTCTTTCGGCGGATGGCGTTGCGGGCGTTCTTGGCCGCGAGGCGCGCCTGGGCCGCCGCGAGGGCCTTCTTGACGACCTTGTTGGCCTCGGTGGGGTTCTCCTCGAGCCATTCACTGAGGCGTTCATTGGTCAACTTCTGCACGAACGACCGGATCGAGACGTTGCCGAGCTTGGCCTTGGTCTGGCCTTCGAACTGCGGTTCGCGCAATTTCACCGAGACGATCGCGGTGATGCCCTCGCGGATGTCCTCGCCGTTGAGGTTCTCGTCTTTCTCCTTGAGCAGGTTCTTGGACCGGGCGTACTTGTTGACCACCGAGGTCAACGCGGTCCGGAACCCCTCGACGTGCATCCCGCCCTCGATCGTCGAGATGTTGTTGGCATAGCCGTGGACGCCCTCGTGGTAGCCGGTGTTCCATTGGATGGCGATATCGAGGGCCTGGTTGTCATCATCCTCAGCCTCGAAGTGGCAGACCTTGGCGAACAGCGGATCCTTGGAGGCGTTGAGATGCTTGACGAAGTCCACCAGGCCGCCCTTGTATTCGAACTCGACGCGCTGTTGGCGGTCGGGGCGTTCATCGGCGAAGTTGATCTTGAGGCCGCGGTTCAAGAACGCCATGGTCTGCAGGCGCTCGAGCACGGTGCGCGAGACGAACTCGGTGCCCTCAGCGACGAAGATCGTCGGGTCCGGCCAGAAGGTGATGGTGGTGCCGGTGCTACGACCGCGTCCGGGGGTCGGGCCCACCTCTGCCAGTTTGCCCTGGGGTCGGCCGCCCTTGGCGTACTCCTGGGCGTAACGCCGGCCGTCGCGGTCGATCTCGACGGTGAGGCGTTCGGAGAGTGCGTTGACCACGCTGACGCCGACCCCGTGCAGACCGCCCGAGACCTTGTAGCCCTCGCCGCCGAACTTGCCGCCGGCGTGCAACACGGTGAGCACGACCTCAGCCGCGCTCTTCCCCTTGTGCGGCCCGGCCGGATAGGGATCGACCGGGATGCCGCGGCCGTCGTCGGTGACCCGGCAGCCACCATCGGCCAACAGGGTCACGTCGATGGTGGTGCAGTGGCCGGCCATGGCTTCGTCCACCGAGTTGTCCACGACCTCCCAGATCAGGTGATGCAGACCCTGCAGACCGGTCGAGCCGATGTACATGCCCGGCCGCTTGCGGACCGGGTCGAGGCCCTCGAGCACCTGGATGTCCTTGGCGCCGTAGTCGCCGTTGGTCTTGGAGCCCGATGACGCGCCCTTCGAGGCCGATTTCGCGCTGCTCTTGGCCGTGGAGGACGGGGTGTTCTCGGGGGTTTCGGTGGTCTCAGTGGACACGGGTACCTCGGTGGGGACTGGTCGTGACCCTCGGTCGGGCACACGAATGGATGTCGACGGGGTGGATCTTCGACCCACCCGATGCGATGGGCGCCGAGTCGGTCTCGTTGCGCTCCATCTCCGGCGATCTCACCGATACGGCCCGGGCGATGTCGACCGGGCCGTCAGCGCAACCGCGAGACGGGTTCTGAACCGATGTCAAACGGGGGCAGAACCGTGTTTGCGACACGCCCAATGCTACCAGTGCGCTGTGACGCGATCGGGGCAATCGGAGCGATTTCGAAGTGATTTCGAAGTGATTTCACGACGAGATCGCGACGGTGGTGCC
>SKFX01000149.1 GCA_007117775.1 Ilumatobacteraceae bacterium | reverse complement strand
GAGACGCTGGCCTCGCCGCGTCGCAGGGCCTCCCTGGCGGCGAAGGGTCTGTTCGCGGTGATGGACATCGTCTATGGCCGTGAGCGAACCCTCGCGAAGTTCCGGGTGCTCGAGGTGATCGCCCGTGTGCCCTATCAAGCCTGGGAGCACGTCGCCTATGTTGCGGTGACACATAATTACTCCGAGCCGCGTTTCGCCCGTCGGATCTTCGACCGGGTCGCCGAGAGCCGGGCCCAACAGGACAACGAGCAATGGCATCTGCTCATCTTGGAGGAGTTGCTCGCTGACGAGGGCCGCCATCAGTCACTGATCCGATATCGCCTCCTTCCGCAGTTGATCGCCTTCGTCTACTACCACCTGTCATGGCTGATGTACGTCATGAAGCCGGGTTGGAGCTATCGACTCAATGCGGACTTCGAGGATCACGCCGAACATGAGTACATGGGGTTCGTATCGGAGAACCCAGATCTCGCTCTACGGCCCTATGACGGATACTTCACCGAGGAGTACGGCCGTTTCGACAGTCTGGCGGACCTGTTCCGCCAGATCGGCTACGACGAGCGGATGCACAAAGAGGAGAGCATCGCCGCCATGGCACATCCGCGTTTCGAGTAAGTGTGATCTTCGAAGCGCGACCTGAGCGCTGGTGCATCATGGCAGGTCCCGCTGACGCCGGTCGTGGCTGAATCCTGGTTGGAATTCGGTGCTGGTCTGAACATGATGGGGGTGGCGGGTCGTGACGGCGAACTCGTCATGATGTCGGTGATATCTGATGACGTGAAGGTGACGATGTGAGGGCGATGGCTCGAGTGTGTGAGACAACATGACGTCGGTTCCTCCCGTATCGCACGCCGAGGCCGACGCCGATGCGGGTGACTCCATGCACTGGCATGCGACCGGACACTCCGACGTGGTGGCGGAACTCGGCTCGAATTCCGAGCGTGGTCTCAGCGCCGACGATGTGGCAGAGCGCCTCGAGCGCCACGGCACCAACGAACTCGAGGAGACCCCGCCCCCGCATCCGATGGTGGTGCTGGCACGCCAGTTCCGCAGTCCACTGATCTACATCTTGGTCGCTGCTGCGGCGATCACGCTGCTATTGCGCGAGTACGTCGACTCAGCGGTCATCGCGGCGGTGCTGCTGTTGAACGCAGTGATCGGTTTCACCCAGGAGCGTCGTGCCGAGACCGCAGTGCGCGCCCTGATGGGCCTCGTGGTACCCCATGCCATGGTGGTGCGCGATGGTCGCAGCCAGGAGATCGAGAGTCGTGACCTGGTCCCAGGTGACATCGTCGAGTTGGAGTCCGGCGGCCGGGTCCCGGCGGATCTGCGCCTGATCTCGGCCAATGCATTGCAGGTCGATGAGTCGCTGCTGACCGGGGAGTCGCTGCCGGTCACCAAGTCGATCGATCCGGTCTCACAGGAAGCGGTGCTCGCCGACCGTTCCTCGATGCTGTTCACCGGTGCCACCGTGACCACCGGCCGGGCGCGCGGCGTGGTGGTCGCCACCGGAGCCGAGACCGAACTCGGCGCCATCGCCGGCATGATGCGCTCCGAGGCGGTGCTCGAGACCCCGTTGCAGAAGCGGATGACCCGTCTCGCCCATGTCATCGGCATCGCGGTCGGGATCGCCGCCGCAGTGGTGTTCGTGACCGGGGTCGCGCTCGGCGGTGAGGTCGGTGAGATGTTCCTGACCGCCGTCGCGCTGGCCGTGGCAGCGATCCCAGAGGGCCTGCCGGTGGTGTTCACGATCACTCTGGCGCTCGGGGTGCGGCGGATGGCGCAGCGCAATGCGATCATCCGGCGGCTCCCGGCCGTCGAAACCCTCGGCAGCACCACCGTGATCGGCTCGGATAAGACCGGCACGCTGACCGAGAACCGCATGACCGTGACCGCCATCTGGGCTGCGGGCACCAGATATGTGCTCGATGGGTCCGATCCGCGCAGTGGTTTCGTCGTCGACCCCGACGCGTCGGGCCCCGATATGTCCGAGGCGCTCGAGCGAGCGCTCGTCATCGGCGCGGCGGCCAATGAGGCATCGGTCGAATTGGAGGGCGATGATCCGGTCCCGACCGGGGACCCGACCGAGGTGGCGCTGCTGCTCGCCGCCGCCGGCCACGGTCTCGATCTCGGTTCGTTGACATCGGGGACGATCACCGCCGAGGTGCCCTTCGAGTCCAGTCGCCGGTACTCGGCGCTGGTGGTCGAACACGAGGGTGGTCACGAGGTGCTCGTCAAGGGTGCGCCCGAACGCATCATCGAGATGTGCGAGCTGCAGATGACACCCGATGGTGAGCGTCCCATCGATGCTGATGCCATGCGCGATGAGGCCCAGAGTCTGGCAGGGGAGGGACTGCGGGTGCTGGCGATGGCATGGCGGCCGCCATCTGGTGATATGGCCACCACCGATGTCGACGGTCTCGGCGATCTCGACGGCCTCATCTTGATCGGGATGCAGGGCATGCTCGATCCGCCGCGTGCCGGTGTCGCCGATGCGATCGCCACCTGTCACCGTGCTGGCATCCACGTCGCAATGATCACCGGGGACCATGCGGTCACCGCGCGCGCCATCGCGATCGACCTCGGTCTCAGCGATGCCGAGTCCGAGGTGCTCACCGGTGTCGACCTCGCCGAACTGAGCGATGACGAACTCACCGAACGGATCGAGCAGGGCAATGTCTTCGCCCGTGTCGCCCCAGAGGAGAAACTGCGGATCGTCCACGCGTTCCAACGGTGCGACCATGTGGTGGCGGTCACCGGCGACGGGGTGAACGACGCCCCGGCGCTGCGGGCGGCCTCGATCGGCGTGGCGATGGGGCGTGACGGCACCGATGTGGCCCGGGAGGCCTCCGACATGGTGCTGGCCGATGACAACTTCGTCTCGATCGCCGCAGCGGTGGAAGAGGGTCGCATCACCTTCGACAACGTCCGCAAGGTGACGTTCTTTCTGATCTCGACCGGGGTCGCATCGATTATCGCCATCACCCTCGGCGTCTGGTTCGGCTGGCCGTTGTTGATGCTGCCGGCACAGCTGCTGTGGCTGAACCTGGTCACCAACGGCCTCCAGGACGTGGCACTCGCCTTTGAACCCGGTGAAGACGGTGTCTTGGACCGCCCACCGCGACCCCAGCGCGAAGGTGTGCTGTCGCGGGTGCTGTGGGAGCGCAGTCTGGTGGCCGGCATCGTCATGGCGGCCGGAACCCTGATGATGTTCCGATGGCAGCTCGATCGCGGTCTCGGCGACGAGCGTCTCATGGCCGCCCAGACCACCGCGCTGACCACCATGGTCATCTTCATGGCTTTCCATGCCGGCAACTCGCGCTCGGAGACGCGTTCGGTGCTGCGCGTCAATCCATTGTCCAATCCGTTCCTGCTCGTCGCGACGCTAGCCGCGGTGTCGGTGCATATCGGATCGCTGTACTTCGCTCCGACACAGTTCATCTTGCGCGTCGAACCATTGGACCTCGAGACCTGGATGCGCTTGGTGCCATTGGCGGTGACGATCATCTTCGCCATGGAGATCGACAAGGCGATCCGCCGGCGCTCACTTCGGCGCGTACAGGGCACGGCGGCCTGACCGACGCCGGGTCGGACGCCGGTCATCACGGCCGGTGTCGAACTCGCCGGCGCGCCGGGCAGACTGCGACCATGGAGATCGTCGCCACCGCCGCGCTGGACTGTGCACCCGAGCGCCTCTTCGTCGAGGTGGCTGACCTGGAGCGCTATGAGCAGTGGATGACGCTTGTGCATCGCGCCGAGCCCATCGACGGTGCTGGGGAATCGGGCAATCGGGCCTGGGATGTCGAGTTGCGGGCCCAGATCGGCCCGCTCAATCGCTCCAAACGTCTGCGGATGGAGCGGACCTCGATGATCCCAGGTCGACTCGTGGTGTTCGAGCGCGCCGAGACCGACGGTCGCGAACACGCAGGATGGGTGCTGCGCGTCGAGATCGATGAAGCGGTCGATGACGCTGAAGTGGGCGCCGACACCGGATCGGTGCAGTCGGTGGGTCCGGCGATATCGCCGAAGTCACAGCTGACGATGACGCTGAGCTATTCGGGTTCGCTGTTCACCGCAGCTGGGTTGCGCCCGATCCTGGACCGTGAGATCGGCGAGGCGCGCCAACGGCTGATCAGTTTGTTCGCGCCCACGCGCTGAACCGACCGTCGGGGCGGCGTTGTAACTCGAGGGGGAGGCCGAAACACTCACTCAGCGACGCAGCATCGAGGTGATCGTCGATCGGGCCTGAGGTGACCACCGAGCCGGCGCGCAGCATGAGCACATGGGTCATGCCGGTCGGGACCTCGTCGACGTGATGGGTGACGAGCGCCAGAGGCGGGGACTCGGGATCGTCGATGAGCTCGCTGAGCGCGGCGACGAGGAACTCGCGCCCGGCGAGATCGAGGCGGGCTGAAGGCTCATCGAGGATCACCAGCGACGGTTCGTTCATGAGACTGCGCGCCAAGAGGACGCGTTGCTGTTCTCCTGATGACAGCGTCGCGAAGCTCCGCTCGGCGAGATCGGCAACTCCGAAACGCACGAGGCACTCCAGTGCACGCCTCGCGTCATCATCGTCATAGTGGTGCCACCAGGGCTCGAGTGCGGCGAACTTCGCGGTCTTGACGATATCGATCGCCACCAGGTCAGCCCGGAGGCGGTCGGCGAGGGCCGCCGAGGTGTGGGCGATACGGCGTCGAAGGACACGTATATCGGTGCTGCCGAGCGTCTCACCGTCGACGGTGACGGTCCCTGAGGTCGGATGCAGTTGCATTGAGGCGATCTGCATCAACGTCGTCTTGCCGCTCCCGTTGGCGCCGAGGACCAACCACCGCTGATCGCGTTCGATGCGCAGTGACACATCGTCGAGGATGCGGCGGCCATCGCGCACGAACACGATGTGGTCGAGGTGTGCAGCCGGTCCGGGGGTGGCGCTCAAGTCAGTGGTCACCTCCCTTGTGTAGTCGATCGACCAGTCGATCCGACAGTGTCACGGGCGAGGGGTAACGTGGGGCCGTGCTGCGGGGATCGATGAGTATCGACGGTGAACGCCGTGGGCTCGGATGGATCTCGCTCGCGTGTGGCCTCGTCGCGATGCTGGGGATCACCGGTGGTCTCGGGGTGGCGGTATCGGCGGCATCCGACGACGATGCGGCCATCCGTGCCGTCCAGGAGATCACCGACGCTCGCCAGCGGGCCAATGATCTGGCCGATCAGTTGTGGTCAGCGCAGTCCGATCTCGAGGTGCTGCGCACAGAACAGCTCCTCCTCGAGGCTCAGATCGACGATCTCATCGCCGAGGTCGAGCGGCTCGGCACAGTGCTCGAAGCGGTCGCGGTGAACCGCTTCGTGTCCGCGGGGACCGGTGGGATCCCACTGCTGTCCGATGTGATCACCCCCAATGAGCGGGTCCTGGCCGACTTCTACGCCGATGTGGTCAATGAGGTCGGCGCCAACGACCGCGATGAGTATCGCCGCCTGGCGCTCGAGCTCGAGGACGCCCGCGCCGGACTCGGCGCCAATGCCGAGTCCCAACAAGGCCTCATCGCGGCGCTCGACATCCTACGCAGCGACGCGGAAGCCGATGTGGTGCGCCTGCGTGAACTCGAAGCCCAACGCCTCGAGGATGAAGCGGTGCGTCGGGCGCTTGAGGCCCAACAGCGTCAACAACAGCGCCGCGAGATCGATGAACAGCAGCGTCAGGCGCGCCTCGAGGCCGATGTCGTGGACGCGCCCGCCGGGGTGACCACCGGTGGTGCCGGCCCGGGCAGTCGACCCCAATCGGCAACCCATGTGGATCAGATGATCTGCCCGGTGCGTGGCGCATCGGCCTACTCCGACACCTGGGGTGCGCCGCGCAGCGGCGGCCGTCGCCACCAGGGTGTCGACATGCTCGCTCCGACGGGGACCATCCTCCAAGCGGTGGTCTCGGGCCACGTCGAGCACCGCAATCTCAGTCTCGGCGGTTTATCGGTGATCCTGCGAGGCGATAACGGCAACCGGTACTTCTATGCGCATCTCAGCGCTTTCGAGGGGGCGCCCGGGTATTACCGACAGGGCGATGTGGTCGGCTATGTCGGCGATACCGGCAACGCCTATGGCACGCCCCATCTGCATTTCGAGATCCGGCCCGGTGGTGGCCCACAGGTGAACCCGACACCGTCGGTGCGCGCTGCGGGTTGTTGAGGATCCATGTCCGGACGCGATCACATCATTGAGATCCTCAACGGTGCATTGGGGATTGATGCCGATGAGGTGATTCGGCTGTCAGGTGGTGCATCGCGCGAGACCTGGCGGGCCTCAGTGGACGGCCAAGCGGTGATTTTGCAGCGTCAGCGCGTTGCGGATCGCGCCGGGTTCGACCGCGAGGTCTCGGTACTGCGAGCTGCACATGCTGCAGGTGTGCCGGTGCCGCGGCTCGTGGCCTCGGGGATCGATGATGGCGGGCACGGATACGTGATCACCGAGGCGATCACCGGTGAGACGATCGCTCGTCGGATCCTGCGCGATGACGCGCTGGCACATGCTCGAGAGGTGCTCACCGGCCAGATCGGGGCGGCCCTGGCGCGCATCCATGCCATCGACCCAGGCGATGTCGACGGTCTCGGTGCACCCGACCCCCTCGATCGCCTGCGCGCGACCTTCGACGCGATGGACGAGGCGCATCCGGCATTCGAGATCGCCTTCCGGTGGTTGGCCGAGCATCGGCCTGCCCCGGTGCAGCCGACGGTCGTGCACGGTGATTTCCGCCTCGGCAACCTCATCGTCGGCCCCGATGGTCTGCGTTCGGTCCTCGACTGGGAATTGGTGCACCTCGGCGATCCGATGGAGGACCTCGGGTGGGTCGGGGTGCGCGCCTGGCGCTTCGGCGCAGCGGGCACCGTCGCCGGAGTCGGCAGCGACGACGAGCTGTTCGAGGCCTATGAGGCAGCCGGTGGACCGGCGGTGGATCCTGCCCGTGTCCGCTGGTGGCGGGTGTTCGGCACCCTGGGGTGGGGGGTGATCTGCATGATGCAGGCCCGAGCGCATCTCCGTGGAGTGGCGCGCAGCCACGAACTGGCGGCGATCGGTCGTCGTGTATGTGAGAACGAGTACGACGTGCTCATCGAGATCGGCCATCGACCCCCATCGCCGCCGGTGCTCGAGGCCGCAGCGCCGAGTGGGCTGCACGACGCGCCGTCGGGCTCCGAACTGCTCGACTCGGTGGCGGAGTTCCTCACCGACCAGGTGGTGCCCGCTCATGAGGGCCGTTTGGGTTTCCATGCTCGGGTCGCCGCGAACATCGTGTCGATCGTGTCGCGGGAAGTATCCCTCGGCCCGCAACTCGAAGATCGCCGTCAGGAGCGGCTCGAACGCCTCGGTGTGGTTGATGAGGCCGATCTCGCAGCCCAGATCCGCTCAGGGGTGCTCGGCACCCCAGGCGCGGTGGTGATCGATGCGGTCTTCGAGTCGGTGATCGACAAGTTGCTGGTCGCGAATCCCCGCTATCTGTGATCGGGCGCGGTCTCGTCGCGGTGTCGGCGACCGCCGGTGATGCGGACCGGTTGGCCCGCTGCGAGCTGGCCGCAGGCAGCGTCGATATCGGTGCCGCGATTGCGCCGTACGGTGGCGTTCACCCCGAGGTGTTCGAGTTGGTCGCGGAACCGGTGCACCTGATCGAGCGGAGTGCCGCGGGTCGCGAAGCCCGGCGTCGGATTCAACGGGATCAGGTTGACATGTGCCGACGGCCGCAGACGGCGGGCCAGGCCGGCGAGCTCGCGGGCATCGGTAGCGGTGTCGTTGACACCGTCGATCATCGCCCACTCGAAGCTGATGCGTCGGTTCTTCGCGGAGAGGTAGTCGGCACATGCGCCGAGCAGGTCATCGATGGGGTAGCGGCGGTTGATCGGTACCAGCTCATTGCGTTTGTCGTCATTCGCGGCATGCAGGCTGACGGCCAGGTTGACCGGCAGCCGATACGCGGCCAGTGTCCGGATGCCCGGGACCACACCGACGGTCGACACGGTCAGATTGCGTGCCGACAGACCGAGGTCGCCGTGGAGACGTTCGATCGCCTCGATGACCCGGTCGGTGTTGGCGAGTGGTTCACCCATCCCCATGAACACGACATTGCTGACACGTCGTTGTAGCTGCTGGGCACGCATCTCGGCACGGATGACCTGTTCGACGATCTCACCGGTGGTGAGATGCCGGGTGAATCCAGCTTGGCCGGTCGCGCAGAATCCACATGCCATCGCGCAGCCGGCCTGTGAGCTGACACAGACGGTGACGCGTCGCGCCGACAGCATCAGCACGGTCTCGATCGGTTGGCCATCGTCGAGTTCTGACAGGAACTTGACGGTCTGCCCGCCCTCGCTGATCGATTCGGTCGCCGGGTGCAGGGCGCTGGGCAGCAACTCCGCCAGTCGCTCGCGCACTGGCACCGGCAGATTGGTCCACTCGGCGGGGTCGCGCGGTGTGGTGTACAGCCACTCCCAGATCTGTTCGATGCGGTAGCGCTTGAGATCGGGCAGTTCATCGCCGAGCAGCGTCTCGAGCGCGTTGCGGTCATGGTCGTAGCGGGTGCCGCTCACCGGGCCGTCGTTCATCGGCTGTCCCCGGATCGCAGCATCGCCTCGTGGCTGGCGACCACCTCGAACTCGAGTGAGCGGTACATCGCGACTGCAGCGGTGTTGTCCTCGTCGACGAACAGGTTCGCTCGACGGGCACCGGCACGCTGCATCGAGGCGAGACCGGCGATGGTGAGATGTCGCCCAAGTCCTCGACCGTGACGCGACGGGTGCACACCGATGACGTAGATCTCACCGGTCACCGGATCGGTATCAGGGTGGATTTTGGTCCAGCAGAATCCGTCCATACCGGTATCGGACTCGTGGATGAGGAAACCGTCGGCATCGAACCAGGGTTCGCGACAGCGCGCCTCGAGGATCTGCCCATCCCAGCCAGACTGTTCGCCATGGGCGGCGAAGGCTGCGTTGTTGACCTCCAACCAGGCCTCGTCATCGACACCGGGAATGAAGGATCGAACTTCCAGATCGGACTCGATCCGTTCGCTGAGGTCACGGCCCATCTCGAGCAGGAGTCGTTCGTGTTCAAAGCTGAGACGCGTTGCCGCCGGGCGATCAGCATCGCTGCGTCCGTGGATCCACCACCGGATCGGCCCGCGCCACGCCGATACGGCGAGTAGGTCGCTGACGAGCTGGTGCGAGCGCTCGGCATCGCGTTCACCGATCACCTCGAGCAATGCCACCTCTCCTGCACCTGAGAGCTGCGCGTAGGTCTGCGGCGCGGTCGGCTCACCGAAGGTGGCTGATTCCCAATCAGCACCACTCCCGCTGCGCAGATCGGCGAGCAGATGGTCAGAGAGTCGATCGCGCGGCCCACAGCGCTCATTCAGCGCCAGCACCCCAGCGCGCAGCGCCGGCGTCGGCGCAGAGTGGATCTGGATCGACGGCATCGATGCGAGGGTATCGCCTTGCTCTGCAGCGATGGGGTGACGGTGCGGTGGGGAGCCGCTGGGCGGGTCGGCACCGGCCGCTGCTGGTGTTGCGGGAGTTGGAGCGCTCTTGCTTGCAAAAGCAGAGAAATTGTCGATATTGTTGGAACCGACCAGGTCTCCGCCACCTGGTCCCTGCGGCCCGGAATCCGCCTTCTGAGGCTGCGGCAGAGCGATGGCCCCCGAAAGGGGGCCATCGCCGCGTCCGGCCTCGGTGTATCTCAATGCCCTCCTGGACCCTCGGCACTGCGGATCTCAGAGGCTGACGCGTTGCGGTGTCGTCACTGCCCGAGTGTGCGAAGCGCGCGCTGCAGGCTGCGGTTGGCGCCGAGCAGTTGGCGTTCGGCCTCATAGAGCACCGTGATGATGTCCTCGCGCTCGGTGCCGAGATAGGGCTCGGCCAATTCCGCGAGCCGTCTGCTGGAGCGCTCCACTGACTCCAAGATGGCGGAGACCTCCGCGGCGGTCGACGAGGGATTGGCGCTCATGGGAATCAACCTACTGCTGCGGGCTGCTCGCGCCAGTAGCCTGCCATCGTGCTGCGTGTGCGCGATGGACTCCTCGGCCTCTCGGGCTATCACTCGCCCCAGATCGATGTCGCAGTGCGCCTCAACACCAATGAGTCCCCGGTCGGCCCGCCCGCCGAGTTCGTCGAACGTCTCGCCGCCGCAGTCGCGCAGATCGACTGGAACCGCTACCCCGACCGCGAGGCGACCGAACTGCGTCGGGCACTCGCGATCCATCACGGTGTCGAACCCGAACAGGTCTTCGTCGCCAATGGCTCCAATGAAGTGATCCAGACACTGTTATTGACCTATGGCGGCCACGGCCGCAGTGTCGCCACCTTCGAGCCGACCTATCAGCTCCATGCCCATCTGGCCCGGATCGCCGGTGCATCGGTGGTCAGCGGCGAGCGCACGTCGGATTTCGAACTCGATCCGGCCGAGGTGCGCCGGGTGCTGGTCGAACACCGACCCGATGTGGTGTTCGTCTGCTCACCGAACAATCCGACGGGACTCGTCGATGATCCCGCACTCCTCACACAGCTCGCCTCGGCGAGCGACCATCTCATGGTCGTCGACGAGGCCTATGCGCAGTTCTCGGACTGGTCGGCGATCAGTCTCATCGATGACTCCCGGTCACTCGCAGTGGTGCGCACCTTCTCCAAGACGTGGTCGATGGCGGCGGCACGCCTCGGCTATCTGATCGGGCCGGCCTGGCTCATCGCCGAACTCGACAAGGTGGTGCTGCCGTATCATCTCGACGCACTCAGCCAGATTGCGGGTCGACTGGCACTCGACTACGACACCGCCATGCGCGAACGCGTCCGCGCCCTCGTCGCCGAGCGCGACCGTCTCACTGCCGCGCTGGGTTCGCTCGGATTGCACGTGGTTCCCTCGGGCGCCAACTTCATCTTGTTCCGACCAGCTGATGGTGACGGCCGTCGACTCTGGCAGGGCCTCGTCGATCGAGGGGTGCTGATCCGAGACTGTTCGAGCTGGTCGCGCCTCGACGGCTATGTCCGGGTGACGGTTGGAACGGCCGAGGAGAACGACGCATTCTTGATGGCGCTACAGGAGGCCCTGATATGACACGAACCGCCAGCAGATCGCGCACCACATCTGAGACCAGCGTCGAGATCGAACTCTGCCTCGACGGGTCGGGATCGACCTCGATCGACACCGGCATCCCGTTCTTCGACCATATGCTCGATCAACTCGGCCGTCACGGCGGCTTCGATCTGTCGGTCACAGCTGAGGGTGATCTGGCGATCGACACCCATCACACGATCGAAGATGTCTCGATCCTGCTCGGCGAGACCTTCGCTGAGGCACTCGGGGACAAGGCCGGAATCCGGCGATTCGCCAGTGGACGGTTTCCCCTCGATGAGGCCCTGGTCGATATCGCGCTCGATCTGTCGGGTCGACCCCATGTCTTCTGGGATGTCGAGATGCCCGAATGCCTGCCATTGGGCACACCGGCATTCGACCCGCAGTTGACCCAGCACGCCATCGAGTCGTTCGCGACCAACGCGGCGATCACCCTGCATGTGGAGTTGGTGCGCGGCACCAACGTCCACCACATCATCGAGGCCACCTTCAAAGGCCTCGCGCGCTCGTTGCGCGATGCGGTCCGCATCGATGGGCCCGGTTCGATCCCGTCCACCAAGGGTGTGCTCTGAATGGATCCGAACCGTCCCGTGGTGGCGGTCATCGATTACGGCATCGGCAACATGCACTCGATGCACAAGGCCTTGTGTCGGGTCGGGGCCGATGCCCGGCTGACCACCGAGGTGGACCTCATCGAGCGTGCCGATGCCGTGGTGCTGCCCGGAGTCGGTGCCTTCGGCGCCTGTATGCGGGCGCTGCGCGACTGCGGCCTCGAGGACGCGACGCGCGCCGCGGCGCGCAGCGGTCGGCCCTTCCTCGGGGT
>SKFX01000106.1 GCA_007117775.1 Ilumatobacteraceae bacterium | reverse complement strand
GCCCGTCGAGCCCGACCGGCGGGGCCAGATGGTGCCCACCCGACGCGCTTGTGGGGTACCCTTGCGGTTGACATGGCGGTATGCAAGCGTTTTCGTGAGTGCTCGCCGACCACCGTGTCGCTGTGAACACCGAACACATGAACACAACAACCACTGAAGTCCGATCAGCCCGCGGCCATCTCCATCGGAGACAGCAGCGAGTTGCTCGGTGAACCATGACAACAGATGCAATCACTCCACAAGGGGGAGAACCCATGAGAAAACGCTGGCTGAAAGTAGCCGCGCTCCCGATCAGTTTCGCTCTCATCGCCGCAGCCTGCGGTGGTGACGACGATTCGGTCAGCGACGCGGTCGATGAGATTGAAGAAACCATCGACGAGGCCGTTGAAGAGGTCGAAGGCGCCATCGACGAAGCTGTCGGCGGTGTCGAGGGTGTCGTGACCGTCACCGGTCCCGAGCGCTCCGAGGAAGAGGCCGGTTCACTCCAGGAGGTCCTCGGGGCCTTCGGTGCGGCGAACGGCTTCGAGGTCGTCTACATCGGCGATGCCGACTGGGAGGCCAATATCGACGTCCAGGTGCAGGGCGGCAATCCGCCGGACATCTCGATCTTCCCGCAGCCCGGCAAGCTCGCCGATTTCGCCCGCGATGGCGATCTGGTGCCGCTTCCCGCCGATGTGGCCGCAACCGTCGATGCCAACTGGTCACCGGACTGGATCCGCTACGGCACCGTCGACGGTGAGCAGTACGGCGTTCCGGTCAAGAGCGACCTGAAGTCACTCGTGTGGTACGTGCCGTCGCGCTTCGAGGAGAACGGCTACGAGGTCCCCGAGACCTTCGACGACTTCTTGGCGCTGATGGACCAGATGGTGGCCGATGGCAACCGTCCGCTGTGCGTCGGCATCGAGTCGGGCACCGCGACCGGTTGGGTCTTCACCGACTGGACCGAGGAGATGGTGTTGCGCTTGCACGGCCCCGACGTCTACGACCAGTGGGTCGACAACGAGATCCCGTTCGATGATCCCCGCATCGTTGAGTCGATGCAGGCCGTGATCGATGTCTGGACCCCGGAGAACGTCTTCGCCTCCGGTGGCACGATCGCTGCGACATCGTTCCAGGACAACGGCCAGCCGCTCGTCGACGGTGACTGCATGATGCACCGTCAGGCGTCGTTCTTCTCGGCCTTCCTGCCCGAGGGCACGCCCTTCGCCGACGGTTCCGATGGCGCCGTCGACGTGTTCTACTTCCCCGACATCGACGGCAGCCGCCCGGTGCTCGGTGCGGGCACGCTCGCTGCGGCGTTCAATGACGACCCGGCCACCATGGCCGTGCTCGAGTACATGGGCACCGCCGAGTACGCCGAGGCCCGCCAGGCCGCCCAGGCGGCGCTGACCGGAGGCCTGTCGGGCTTCCTGTCGGCCGCGATCGGCCAGGATCCGTCGGTGTACACACCGCTGGAGCAGTCGTTCCTCGAGATCCTCGAGACCTCGGCGATCTTCCGCTTCGACGCCTCTGACCTGATGCCCGGTGCCGTCGGCGCCGGTACCTTCTGGACCGAGGGCACCTCAGCGGTCAACGGTGACATCACCGTTGAAGAGGCCGCTGCGAACATCCAGGCCTCCTGGCCCAACTGATACGTCACGGTTGATCCATCATCGGTGATCGGTCGCTGATCGATCACCGGGATATGAATCTGCGAACGGGGTGCCGGTCCGACCAGGGCCGGCACCCCGTTGCCGTTCTGGCCGCCATCTGGCCGGCAACCACTGCCGGTCGGCGCCACTGGCACTGGTTCAAGCCACCCCACCATGAGCGACTAGGGTGGCCTCCACGGCGTATTCGATTGGCTCGCGGCGAAGGCGAACGGAGGAGAAGCCATGGGGAAAGTGATCTCGACGCTGGTCACGGTGGTGATCGCAGTCACCGCCAGCGCAGCGTTGTGGATCGGCGCCAACCTGCTGTTCAACCAGGCCCGTGACCACTGGTCACGATTCTCCGCCCTGGCGTGGGGCGCAGCTGGGTTCGCCGGCGGAGTGCTGTTATCGGGCAACCGTCTGACCGTCGCATCCGAAGGCGGATTCATCAACTGGGTCTGGCTGCCGGTGGTGCTCGCTGCGGTGACCGGTGGCCTCGGTCTCGCACTGTCGATGATCGATGAGCCCTCGAAGCGGACAGCGGTGGCATTGGGGGCGATGGTGGCCACCGGCATCGGGATCGGCGCGCTGATCCGGCCCGAGGTGCAACCCGGTGTGGACATCGCAGCCGTTGCGATCTGGCTGACGATCGGTCTCGCCGCCGGAGCCGGGATCCAGGCGCTGCGACGGGCCCGTATCGATACCGGCCTGCTGTACGGCGCTGTGGTCGGCTGGCTGTTGGGCTATTGGGGTGCAGCGGATCTCGGAGCCGGGTCGCTGCTGACAGCGATCATCGGCACGGTGGTTCCTGCCGCGGTGATCGGCGTGCGGATCGGACGCTCACCGAACCTCGAGACGAACCGACGCACCGTGTTGGAACAGAAATCGCGGTCGTGGATCTTCCTCGGTCCCGCCATGTTGTTCATCTTCGGTGCGCTCGTCGTGCCAGCGGTTCGCACCATCTATCTGTCGCTCCTGGATCGGACCTCGCAGAGTTGGGTGGGCCTCGACAACTATCAGGCGATCTTCGCCAACAGGAACAGCTGGAATGTCACCAACTGGTCGAACATGTTCGGATCGGCGCTGTTCTATCTGGGAGCGATCCTCGTGGTGTTGGCACTCATCGTCGGCCTCCAGCAGCGCCGACAGACCGGCAAGATGGTGGAGGTGGGCGGCCCCGCAGCCGGACCGCTGATCGTCGGTGCGGTGCTGTTGACCTTCGCCGCGTTCACGGCGTTGCGCGGCACGATCATCAACAACCTGTGGTGGGTGGTCACCGTCACCTTCGCCTCGACTGCGATCGGCCTCGCCGTCGCCGTCCTCGCGGATGGCGCTCGACTCGAACGCGTCGCCAAGTCGATCATCTTCATGCCGATGGCCATCTCATTGGTCGGGGCCTCGGTGATCTGGCGCTTCATGTACGTCACCCGGGACTCGAGCCTCGAGCAGACCGGCGTGATGAACGCCGCCTGGGTCGGCCTCGGGCGGCTCAGCACCGGTAGCGGCCTGCCGACGGTCCTCGTCGGGATCGCGATCGCCGCAGTACTGACCGGTATCGGTGTCATCTTGGCGCGCAATCTGGTCCGTCGTGAATGGGCGAAGTTGATCCTGCCCGGCTTCGCGTTCTTC
>SKFX01000170.1 GCA_007117775.1 Ilumatobacteraceae bacterium | reverse complement strand
TCGTCGTGCCGCCTGCGATATCGGGTCGGTGCTCATCACGGCACCATCGTTACCACGAACCATCATCGGTCGAGCGCACGGTGCGGATGTGGCCGAGCAGACGAGTGCTCGCGA
This sequence comes from Ilumatobacteraceae bacterium, assembly GCA_007117775.1. Lineage (GTDB taxonomy): Bacteria > Actinomycetota > Acidimicrobiia > Acidimicrobiales > Ilumatobacteraceae > CSBr16-110. The sequence goes on along the minus strand of SKFX01000170.1, from coordinate 3,146 downwards.
CCTGCGCCCAGACTCCCTCGGGCACAGCGGTGCGTTCGTTGGCCACCAAGGAGTGCACCGAGGTGTGAGAGCCGTCGTCGACGGCCAATTCCATGATCATGCGCTCCCGGCGGAGCCGCTCGGGGACCCAGCGCCCCGGTCGGGCGCGGCGGGCCTTGATGACCGGTCCGCGCGAGGTGCGGACCCAGAAGCTGTCGACGATGCCGGCCACCACCAGCCAGACACCGAGGAGGGTCGGCAGCCACATCGCCGTTCCGATACCGTGGAGCGTGTCCTCGACCGTGCTGATGACACCCGAGGCGGCATCGAACAGTCCCGTCACCGTGCGTTCATCGCCAACCGAGTGCAGTGTTCGCTGTATGAGCTGTGCGATCGTGATGACCAGGAGGCCGACCAGCACCGCGAGCATCGGATTGAGCCCATAACCGGGTCGTCTCGGGCGGCTGACGTCGACCACATGGGCGAGGCCGCCGGCATCGCTCCAGGCGATGGTTGCATCGTCATCGATGATGGCGATCTCGTCGATGACGTGGGGGGCGAGACCCAGGACGACGCCGTGTGCCAAGAGCAGTTGCTGATCAGCGCTGGCGAGGACCGAGGCATGGGTGGGGATGAGGTTGTTGAGCCGACGGCGGTACCCGATCCATTGGCCGGCGCGCCGCTGGCCTTCCTCGGTCGGCGCTTCGGCGACGCCGAGGGCCACCTGGAGGAGTTGCCAGGCAACCACGATGAGCACGCCGACGGTGACGAACCAGATCGCCCTCCAGCCCCAGCCCTCGGTGATCGATCCGCCGGCAGTGGTGCCACCGCTGGCGAGCGTCGCGATCAGGAGTCCGACGATGGTGAGGCCCACGGGAAGCACCAGATCGATGGGCCGCCAGGCGCGAATGGTCAGGCCGCGTCGGCGCGCGTCGTCGGCGATATGCCGTTCGAATCGACGGAGCCACGCACCTGAGAGCCGGGGTTGGGCTTCGGTCAGGATGGACGATGAGGTGGCACCCTCGTAACTGTTCGCAACGAGGTGGTTCAACACCATCTGCTCAGCCGGACGCAACGGGTCGCTCGCCGGTGTGGGGCCGCGGGTGAGGATCACCAGTTCGCCTTGGTCGCTGTGGGCGGCTCTCAGCCATCCGCGACGGATCAGGTCGATGACCGTTGCGACGACCGCGGTGCGCGGGACGCGGTAGCCATTGGTGATGAGGCCGATCACAGCCGGTGGTTCGAGGTCGGGTCCGGGCCGCCGATCACCGATCTCGATCGGAACCGGTGGCGAAATCCTCTCTCGCATCTGCCACCAGGCCACGCCGGCCAGCGCAGCGATCAACGCTGCGAGGACAACGAGCCCCGGTGAGGGGCGACCGAGGAGAACTGCGGCCACGAGGTGCTGCACGGCCAGAACCGTACCGGATGCCTGCTTCGCGAACACGTGTCCACTGGCCTGGGAGCGTCGGGGCGCCAGAGGTGTCGCTCCGGTGATCGTGGTGGTCGTGCTGGCCGTGCTGATCGTGGTGAAGAACCCGCTCACCGTGCAGGGTCGGCTGGTAGCGTCTCGATGGCGTCGGCGACGATTCGGGCACCCGAATGCGCGGAAGTGCCGAATCAGGAGAGATGTGGTGAAACCCGATGTCAAGGCGGTCCTCGAGGCGGGGCCCAGATCAGCAGTTCATCGGACTCGCGTCGGGGTCGTTGGCTCTGGATATGTGGGTCTGACCACCGGCGTCTGTCTGGCCTGGCTCGGCCATGATGTGGTCTGCGCCGATATCGACGTCGACCGGGTGGAGACGCTGCGCGCCGGTCGGGTCCCCTTCGTCGAGGCCGGGCTGGCCGAGATGCTCACCGTGGTGGCAGGCGTTGGTCGGATTCGTTTCGAGGTCGGTGCAGCAGCTGCAGCCGAGGCCTCTGACATCGTGTTCATCGCAGTACCGACGCCCCAAGACGACGATGGCTCGGCAGATCTGGCCTATGTCCGGGCCGCGGCGCGCCAGATCGCACCAGTGCTGAAGTCGGGAGCGATCGTCGTCAACAAATCCACAGTGCCCGTGGGCTCAGCGCGCGATGTCGCTGGGGTGATCGCTCGCGAGGACATCGTGGTGGTATCCAATCCCGAGTTTCTCCGCGAGGGCAATGCGGTGGTTGATTTCCTGTCGCCGGACCGGGTCGTCGTCGGTGCCGATGACCGAGGAGCCGCCGAGCGGGTGCTGGCGCTCTATCACGGGATCGAGACCGAGACCCTGATTACCGACCCGGTCTCATCAGAGACGATCAAGTATGCGGCGAACGGCTTCTTGGCGATGAAGATCTCATTCGTGAATGCAGTCGCAGCGATGTGTGAGGCCGTCGGAGCCGATGTCGCCGATGTGGTGCGCGGTGTCGGTCTGGACCATCGCATCGGGTCGGCATTTCTGAATCCGGGACCGGGGTGGGGCGGAAGCTGTTTCCCGAAGGATTCGCGGGCGTTGGTGAAGATCGCAGAGGACCACGGATACGACTTCTCGATGATGCGCGGCGTGATCGAGGTGAACGACCAACAGCGCCGACGCATGGTGCACAAGGTCCGCTCGGCACTCGGCCGATCAGACTCTCATGATCTGAGCGGCGTTCGCGTCGGTGTTCTCGGCCTCACGTTCAAAGCGGGGACAGACGACCTGCGCGAGTCGCCGTCGGTGGCGATGATCGATTCCCTCAGGCAACTCGGCGCTGAGATCCGCGCCCATGATCCGACGGTGTCCAACCCCCTCGACGACGTCCGGGCGCGGGTGCTCGGGGGTATTTCGATCGCAGCGACTGCGATCGAGGCGGCAGCTGATGCTGACGTTGTGGTGATCGCGACCGAATGGCCCGAGTACCGCGAACTCGATCTGGATGCCATGGCCGCTGCGATGGTGGGTTCGGCCATCGTCGACACCCGCAATCTCTTGGATCCAGAGACGGTGCGGTCGCATGGTCTCTCCTATGACGGGGTCGGTCGTCGATGACCCATTCGGTTCGGACCCGGCGCGTTGTCGACTGCCGTGCTGTCTCGATGCCGGGGCGGGACGCGTGATGCCCAAGCGGATACTCGTCGCCGGCGGTGCTGGATTCATCGGCTCACACCTGTGTGAGCACCTCATCGAACGCGGTGATGCGGTCGTCTGTGTCGATGACCT
>SKFX01000159.1 GCA_007117775.1 Ilumatobacteraceae bacterium | reverse complement strand
GAGGCGATTCGCGCCCGCCCCATGGACGCAGACACCGGCCACATGAGACAATGGACACATGACCACACGAGCCACCATCGCCGAGATCGACCGGACCGTCACCGGACAGACCGCACCGCGCCAGTTCCTGAAACTTGTCGAGGCCAATCCGGACTCCCCGGCACTGAACCGGATGAACGCCGAGGGGGGCTGGGACTCATGGACCTTCGCCCAGTTCCGCGATCAGGTGGCCCATGCCGCCGCCGGTCTGGCATCGCTCGGCGTCGAGCCCGGTGAGCGGGTGCTGTTGATGATGAGCAACCGGCCCGACTTCCACTGGTTCGACATCGCGGCGCAGTTCACGCGCGCCACCCCGGTCTCGATCTACAACTCATCGTCACCCGAGGAGATCCAGTACCTCGCGGAGCATGCCGAGGCCCGGATCGCCATCGTCGAGAACGAGGGCTTCTTGGAGCGCATCTTGAAGATCCGCGATGAGCTGCCGCGGCTCACCAACATCTTCGTCATCGAGCCCGGTGACGGCCCGCTCCCCGACGGGGTTGCCCCCGCGGAGGAGCTCTTCGCCCACGGTGCCGCCGATCTCGACGCCCTCGGCGCCGCCACCCAGCAGGACGATATCGCGACGTTGATCTACACCTCGGGTACCACTGGACCACCCAAGGGCGTGATGATCAGCCAGTACAACGTGGTGTACACCGTCGAGCTGCTCAGCCAGTGCATCGACTTCGACGACTTCGTGGGCAAACGCGCCGTGTCGTATCTGCCGATGGCCCATATCGCCGAGCGGATGATGAGCCATTACCAGCACATGATGCTCGGCTACAACGTCTACTGCTGTCCGGACCCGACGTTGCTGACCACCTATCTCGGCCATGTGCACCCCCAGATCGTGTTCGGGGTGCCGCGGGTCTATGAGAAGGTCTACGCCGGTGTGAACGCCGTGCTCGCCGGCGATCCGGAGAAGAAGGAGAAGTTCGACGAGGCGGTCACCGCCGCCCTCGAGATCAAGGCTGCTGAGCGCGCCGGCACCATCACCCAGGAACAGCGTGAGACCTGGGACTTCCTCGATGCCGTCGCGTTCTCGACGGTGCGCGGCCTGGTCGGCATCGATTCGGTCGAGGTCGCCGTCACCGGTGCCGCACCGTTGCCGGCCTACATCCTGGAGTGGTTCAACGCCATCGGTGTGCCGTTGTCGGAGATCTACGGGATGAGTGAGTCCTCGGGGCCGATCACCTGGTCCCCGCAGGCCAACAGGCCCGGCTATGTCGGCCAGGCCATCCCGGGCTGTGAGGTGCGCATCGCCGATGACGGTGAGGTCATCTGCCGCGGCGGCAACGTCTTCCAGGGCTATCTCAAGCAGCCCGACAAGACCGCTGAGACCCTCATCGACGGCTGGTTGCACACCGGTGACATCGGCGAGATGGACGAGGACGGCTATGTCCGCATCGTGGACCGCAAGAAGGAACTGATCATCACCTCCGGAGGCAAGAACATCAGCCCGGCGAACCTCGAGGCCGCCCTCAAGACCATCGAATTGGTGGGTCAGGCCTGCGCGATCGGCGATAACCGCAAGTTCTGCTCGGCACTGCTGGTCCTCGACCCCGAGGTGGCCCCGGTGTGGGCGGCGGCCAACGGCAAGGGCGACAAGTCGCTCGCGGAACTCGCCGAGGACCCCGAGGTCATCGCCCTCATCCAGGCCGGTGTCGACGAGATCAACCAGCAGTTCGCTCAGGTCGAGCAGATCAAGAAGTTCGTCCTGCTCGGCGAGGAGTGGATGCCTGACTCCGAGGTGCTGACCCCGACCTCGAAGTTGAAGCGGCGCGGCATCCACGCCCGCTATGACGGCCAGATCGAATCGATGTACGCCGGACTCGACTGAGTCGCCGGGTCTCAGAGACCGTCTGGGACTCACCGGGAATCACAGGGTGAGCGACCAGACCGAAATCGGCTCATCGAAGCCGCGCAGCAGGCGCCGGCCAGCAGGTAGCAGCCGTCGCTGGACCAACTGGCCGAGGTCGTCGGTGATCAGCACCTCACCGGGCACCGCGACGTCGACGAGGCGCGCTGCGATGTTGACCGTGGCCCCGAAGAAGTCACCGGCGCGCGATAGCACCGGACCATAGGCCAGTCCGCCGCGCGGCGTCAGCGAGCCATCGGTGCCGAACGCCCCGAGCAACGCTTCGGCGATCCGACATCCATCGTCGGGATCGACCGCCACGTACATGACCTCATCGCCGATCAACTTCACGAGTCGGCCGCGCAGACTGGTGACGGTGTCATGGGCCAGCGCCTCAAAGCGCGCCACCAGCGCATCGAGATCATCGACACCCAACTCGGTCGTGGCGCGGGTGAAGCCGACCAGGTCCACGAATCCGACGGCCAGCGGTGCGGTCAGATCACGTTCGATCGCCTCCGCGAAGGCCCGCCGCGTCCGTTCGGCGGACTGGTCCATATGCTGGCGGAGCATCATCTCCATCACCGAGTTGAGATCACCGGCTAGCGCATTGGCCGAGCGCGTCGAGCGCGCCAGATCCAGCGGTGAGGCGCCCGCGGCGCGCATCGGCCGTTCGACATTGCTCAAGAACAGCGCCGTTGCAGCATCGGTGAGGCGGGCCATCGACGATCCGACGACACGGATGAATGCCACCAGTTCGTTCCATGAGAACATCTCGGCCCCGGCGACCATCACGCCGAACGCCGCGACATCGTCCTCGCAGTACACCGGCAGATCATCGGGCACCGGCTCGAGTCCTGCCGCGAGGCGGACCTCGCGGATCTCAGCGATGCCGACCCCGATCCGCTCGGCCATCTCCGCCACACTGAGCGTCATCGCGGATTCGCGGACCAGATCGACGAACTCATCGAGCACACCGTCGGTCTCGAGCAATGTGCAGATCTCACCGGCGTTCAACCCCCGGCTCTGCAACCAGCCGATCACCGCGGCGCGCTCGGCGGCATCGGATGCCACCGGATCGAACACACCGGCCCGGCGATACGGCTCCAGCCAGTCGGGATCCACGTCCGGAGACTATCCGGCCACCACCCGGTCGGGTCCGCACTCAGACCGGCGTGCTCACCACAACGAGGTGGAGAGTTCGAGGTCGTGGGCGACGCGCTCGGCGTCTGCGGCCACCGCAGCATCGAGATCGCCGATCAGTGCCCGGATCGCCGAGATCTGCTCATCGCTGAGATGGGCCGCGAAGCGGCGCTGCACCGAGCGCCGGTAGGTCACGTTCATCTCCCGCCACAGATTGCGGCCGCGCCG
>SKFX01000087.1 GCA_007117775.1 Ilumatobacteraceae bacterium | reverse complement strand
GGTGACGGCTTCTTCTCGGTGTGGAACTGTGACGGGCCGGTGCCGGGGACCTCCAATGGGAACTTTGTCGGGGTGTCGACGATCGCGAACAATGTGGTGACCGCATTGGGTGATGGCGGTGAGCTGTGTGTGCAGCTCGGCCAGTCCGACGCGAATGTGATCGTCGATCTGATGGGCCTCGTACTGGCCGACAGCGGTTATGTGCCGCTGGGCGCTGGTGGTCGTTCGTCGGGTCCGAGCCGGGTGTTCGACAGCCGCGGGTCCATGGGCCGCGAGTCGGAGCTGGTGGCACCGGGTGAGACGGTTCGGGTGGAGCTCGATGATGTCGTTGGTGATGTCGGTGCGGTGGTGGTGAATGTGACCGCGGCGAATGCGACCGGTGACGGGTTCTTCACGGTGTGGAACTGTGACGGACCGGTGCCGGGGACCTCCAATGGGAACTTCGTCGGGGTGTCGACGATCGCGAACAATGTGGTGGTCGGTGTCGATGATGGGGCGATCTGTGTGCAGCTCGGTCAGTCCTCGGCACATGTGATCGTGGACGTGTTCGGGTCGTTCGCCCCCGATGCGGTGGTCCCGACACGACGGCGTTGAGCAGTCGGTGAGCCCGAGTTGCCGATCAGCGTGATACTGGTCGTCGCGGTTCAGTGATTGCCGTGCAGCAGGAACCGTGCCCTGGCGTAGTCGTCGTCGTTCTCAGCGACCAGCATCACCACATCGCCGGCGGCGAGCACGGTCCCGCCCTGGGGGACATGCACCGTGTTGTTCCGATACAGCAGCGCGATCAGCACGCCGTCGGGCAGACCCAACTCGAACAGCGCCCGGCCAATCGCCGGAGAATCCTCCCCGATGTCCACTTCATGGAGGTTGTGGGCTGCGTTCTCGCTGATCATCAGTTCCTGTGAGCGGCTCGCGATGACCGGGGTGTCACACGCGACACCGAACCACCTCGCTGCAGCGGTCACCGTCGTGCCCTGGACCAGCACCGAGGTCAACACGACGAAGAAGACCACGTTGAAGATCGTCTCAGCACCATCGATGCCTTGGACGAGCGGGAAGGTGGCCAGGATGATCGGGGTGGCGCCGCGTAGGCCGATCCACGAAGTGAAGCCGATCTCGCGTATCGGCATACGGAACGGCAACAGCGTGATCAGCACCGAGATCGGCCGCGCCACGAACGCCAGCAGTGCGGCGATCAGCAGACCCCGTAGCGCGACTCCCGGAAGATCGCTCGGGAACACCAACAGGCCGAACACCACGAACATGATGATCTGGGCCAGCCAGGCAATGGCGTCGTGGAAGCGCTGGATGGAGCCCTTGTGGATGAACGTGGAGTTGGCCATCGTCAACCCGGCCACATAGGCCGCGAGGAACCCACTGCCCCCGATCAGATCGGTGGCGGAGTACAACATCAGCACGAAGGCGGCTGTCAGCACCGGATACAGCCCGTCGAACTCCAGTCGCAGACGGTTGATGAGCCACAGAGCCACACGCGCCAGACCCCATCCGGCAACCAGGCCGATCGACATCTGCTGGATGAACAGCACCACCAGGTCGACCACACCGTTCGCATCGCCGGTGATCAGCGAGATCACGCCGACGGTGAGGAACACCGCCGCAGGATCGTTGGAGCCGGATTCCAACTCGAGCAGCGATGCGAACCGCTTGTTGAGCGCGATACCGCGCGACCTCAGGATCGAGAACACCGCAGCGGCATCGGTGGCCGAGATGACGGCGCCGAGCAACAGACCGGGCAGCAGGCCGATGCCGAGCACCACACTGCTGAGCAGGCCGAGGATGATCATGGTCAACAGCACCCCGACGGTCGCGAGGGCCGCACCGGGCAACGCAACCGGGCGGATATCGGGCCATGAGGTGCTGATCCCGCCGCTGAACAAGATGTAGGCGAGGGCGATGATGCCGACCTGCTGAGCGATCTCGACATCGTCGAACTCGATGCCGAGCACCCCCTCGGAGCCCGCCAACATGCCGATGACGAGGAACAGCACCAGACTCGGCACGCCGAGTCTGGTCGCGACCTTCGACAGTCCGGCGCCGGCGAGCACCAGGATCGCGCCGACGAGCAGCAGGCCCTCGTTCATCGCTCACTCCAGACGGCCATCGGGCACGATGCCACACCGACCGCCATGGGCCCCAGCCTACGGTCCGATGGTCGCAGCTCGTCGTGGAGTCCGGTTCACCTGGCGTTCGGTCGCGAGGTCACGCCGTCCGGGTTGGTACCGGTATTCGCTACGCGCATCCGGGCGCATCGATGATGATCTCGACGCGGCGGTTCACGGCACCGGCATCGGGCAGGAAATCGCCCTCAGCATTGGTGTCGATCACGGCTGGTTCGCTGGCACCGCGTCCGGCCACCTCGAGGATCCAACCATCGACGGCATTGTCGGTGGCCCAGGCGGCGAACCAGTCGCGCGTCGCAGTGGCGCGCTCGAGCGACAGTTGCTGGTTCGCCTCGGCGCTGCCGCGGCTGTCGGTATGGCCGACGAACGTCAACGTGGCGGTCGCGAATCCGGCTGCGAGCTCGTCTGCCAGTTCGCCCAGTGCCGTATCGGCCTCAGCACGCAACTCGGCGCTCGCGGTGTCGAAGAGCACATCGCCGGGAATCGGGATCGGATCACAGGCCTCGCGCTCGGGGGCGACGAGCACCTCGGCACCGGGGAGCCGCCACAGTTCGGTGCCGTTCCAGCGCGAGATCAACAGGTGACCGTCATCGGGGGTGAAGATGCCGTCGAGGTTCCAATCGGTGAGGTTCGGATCGAAATCCTGTTCGATGATGTGGACCACCTCACCGGTCTCGGTGTCGCGGATCTCGATCGTGTACTGGGTGACGATGGCGAGCAGGGATCCGTCAGCGGTGAACGAGAGGCCCCGGATCTCATATTCGATCGGAAACGAGTGCCGCAGCGTGCCGTCATCGATCTCGACCACGTCGACCCGGCGGCCGGTCGGCTCCCAGAGATATCGCGCGTATGCGGTGCCGTCGGGTGAGAACCGGAACGGCCGTGCGACCGTCGCGTAGCTGCACGCCTCATGGGGTGAGTCGAGCACCTTGGTCGCTGCGCCGGAATCGACATCGAACCAGATCACCTCACATCTGAGGTCGGTGAATGCCACGGTGTCACCATCGGGTGAGTATTCGAGCGAGATCAGCCAGTCCGAATCGATGAGCTCGATGGTGTCGATGAGTGAACCATCGTCGACGCGGTGGAACTCGATCGATGAGCCGCCCACCGAACCGCCGGCGACGAGGGT
>SKFX01000203.1 GCA_007117775.1 Ilumatobacteraceae bacterium | reverse complement strand
GTCGAAGTCATCGCGACACTCGATCCCGGGGATCCGGGCTATGTGCTCGATGTCGTCAGTGTGATCGAGTCGATCCTCGATGATCCGCGTCAGATCCTCGCCGCCCAGCGCGATCGGGCGCGCACCGAAGCGATCGCACAGATGAAAGCCGATGGCGTCGACTATGACGAACGCATCGAGCGCCTCGACTCGATCACCCATCCGCGACCTCTCGCTGAGTTCATCGAGGCCTGTTTCGAGACCTATCGCCGATCCCACGCCTGGGTGCATGCCATCCCGTCGCCGAAATCGATCGTGCGCGAAATGCTCGAACATGGTGACACGTTCGCGACCTTCACCGGTCGCTACCACCTGGCGCGCTCTGAGGGTCTGGTCTTGCGGTATCTGAGCGATGCCTGGCGGACACTGGATCGCTCGCTGGTCGACACCGCCTATGTGGCAGGTCTCGAGGACATCATCGAATGGCTCGCCGCGCTGATCCGAGCGACGGACTCCACGTTGCTGGACGAATGGCAGCGACTCGGAGCGTTGTCATCGTCGACGACCGACCACCTCGCGGGCGCCGATGACGCCCCGGCGGCACCGATGGTCCCCACCGGCCCACCGCCGGCATGGCGGACCACACTGCGCACCGCGACCTTCGGTTGGGTGGAATTGCTCGCAGCGCGCGCCCACCAGCGTCTCGCTGACCAGGTCGCTGCCCATATCGCGACGACGGCATGGACCGCGGACGGTCTCAACGCTGCGATGGCGCCGTATTGGCTGACCCATGACCAGATCGGCATCGACACCGATGCCCGGGCGCTGTTCCACCTCGTCGAGCATCATGATCGCTGGGAGATCACCCAGATCCTCGCCGATCCGGACTCGACCGGTGAATGGCGCCTCGTCATCGAGATCGATCTGGCGGCCTCAGCCGAGGCCGGGGCACCGATCATGGACCTGGTATCGCTGGGCAGCGCCGCCACCGGTGTCTGAATCAGCCCGAGACTCCATCCGGGACTCCATCTGGGTCTCCGTCTGGGACTCCAGCCGGGCCTCATGGAGAACTCCGAAGCGGTAGACTGGTCGTGATCATTCTCGTCAACAGGAGGCGCCATGCCCGCCGGTCCCCAGCTGCTCATCATCTTGGCCATCGTGCTCTTATTGTTCGGTGGCGCCAAGCTTCCCAAACTGGCCCGTTCGCTCGGCCAGGCCCAGAAGGAATTCCGCGACGGCCTCAAAGAGGGCGAGGACGGCACTGACGCGTCAGCGGCACCGTCCAACGCAGCGAACAAGGTCGACGGCGCCAGCGACGCCGATACGTCCACGGACTCCTGACGCCGTCACCTCGGGGCCCTGAGCCGAGCGCGCTCAGGTGACCCGCCGCAACAGCACCTGCTGTGACAGTGTCGCCCGATGGGTGCCATCGATCGCGAACACGTCGCCGGTGGCGACACCGCGGGCGCCGGCGAGACCGTGGGCCTGCAGACCGAACCAGTGCCAGTCGGCGATCTCGCCGTCGCGGTGGAACCACATCGAGTGGTCCAGACTGGCGCCGGTGAACTGACCGAGATCGGTGCGGTCACCGCGCAGATCCGGATGCAGGGCCCGTACCGGGCGCGTCGGCGCGGCATCGGAGATGAACGCCAGCGCCGCGGCTTGGAGCACCGGATCGGCTCCGAGTTCGCTGGCATGATCGGACGCGACACGGATCCAGTGCCCCGGAATCCCGGTGTCGAGCGGCGGGGTCTGTCGCTCCAGCATCTTGCCCCAGCCCTCATCGGACATCGAGGCGTCATCGGGGCCGAGCAGATCCGGGACCGGCGACGCCATCGGGATATCTGCCTCGTCTTCGGGTGTCTGGAACGAGATCAGCATCGACAGGATCGCCCCCGAGGACTGCAGGGCGGTGACCTGGCGGACACTGAACGACCGTCCGTCACGCAGCCGCTGGACCTCGAAGCGCACCGGTTCGGTATGGGTGCCCGGCCGGATGAAATACGCGTGCAGGGAATGGGCCCGCCGGGCCGCATCGACCGTCATCGCCCCCGCCACGAGCCCCTGGGCGACGACCTGGCCGCCGTAGAGACGCGGACCCCACGGATATGACACCGCGAGACCGATGAACGCATCGAGACCCCGGGGCTCGAGCGACAACAACTCCACCAATCGGACCTCATCGACACGCATATCGCTCAGTCTCGCAGGTGGGCCGCATCGGCGACCAAGATGCCACGACCGGTACTGGTGCAGCCACCGGCACCCGGCCGGGGTGGTTCAGGACTCGAGCAGGCTGCGCAGCATCCAGGCGGTCTTCTCATGGACCTGGAGGCGCTGGGTGAGCAGATCGGCTGTCGGCTCATCACTGGCGCGCTCCACCACCGGGAACACCGACCGCGCCGTGCGCGCCACGGACTCATGGCCGCGAACCAGACGGCGGATCATGTCGGTGGCATCGGGCTCATCGGTGTCCTCATCGATCGAGGACAACGCCGTGAACTCACGATAGGTGCCCGGCGCCTTGGCGCCGAGGGCGCGGATGCGCTCGGCGATCTCATCGACGGCGAGGGCGAGTTCGTTGTAGTGCTGCTCGAACATCAGATGCAACGTCTGGAACATCGGGCCGGTCACGTTCCAGTGGTAGTTGTGGGTCTTGAGATACAGCGTGTAGGAATCGGCCAACACCTTGGCGAGGCCGTCGGCGATCTCGTTGCGATCGGCTTCACTGATCCCGATATCGATGGTCATCTCGCTCATGGGCATCTCTCCTGTTCGCTCACCGGCGCCACCACCGTGTCCAGCGCCGGGGGGAGGCGCTGGGCCGGTGATGACGTCGTTGATTCCTGCAACCAGTCTGGCAGCCGAATTGTTCCCTACGGTGACATCTCGGCCCGGACCGGGCCGGTCGCACTCATCAGCGTCGCCGGCGCGGATCTTGGCCGTAGAACGAGGCCAGTTGGGCATACAGGTCCGGCTCGCCGGCGTGCAGGCCGGCCGGATCGGTGAACAACGCCTCGGTCGCGACCGCGAAGAACTCGGCCGGGTTCGTGGCCCCATAGGCGCGCAGCACTCCACGGCCGGTGAGGCCATCGCGGGCGCGGAGCCGCTCGAAGGCGTCGGTGAACACCTCGATCCAGCGCTCGGCAGCCGCCTCATCGGCGATCGGCGGTGAGCCGTCGACGATCCCGTCGAGCATGTCGAGGCGATGGGCGAACTCGTGGTAAACGACATTGCGGCCCCGGCCCGGCGATCTGAGATCGGTCTCCACCGCCGACCATGACAGCACCACCGG
>SKFX01000070.1 GCA_007117775.1 Ilumatobacteraceae bacterium | reverse complement strand
CCGACATATTTGGTCGCGAGGAACTTCTCGAAGGATTCCGCGGCGTTGAGACGTTCGAGGATCCGATGCTTCTGCTCTTTGGACACCGGCGGCGCGACGGTCTCGACCTGGCTCTGGATCCACTGCTGTTCCTCGGTGTCCTGGATGTGCATGTACTCGACACCGATGGTGCGGCAGTAGGCATCGCGCAGCACACCGAGCAGGTCACCGAGACGCATCCGCGTCGTACCGCCGACACCGTCGGTGAGGAACTCGCGATCGAGGTCCCAGATGGTGAGGCCGTAGGTGGCCGGATCCAACTCGACGGGCGTCTGGGGCTTCTTCCAGCGCAGCGGATCGAGATCGGCGAGCAGATGGCCCCTCACCCGGTGGACGCGGATCAGTTTCGCGACCTGCATCTGCTTGTGCAGCAGACCCTCCTCGCGGTCCATCGGGTTGACATCGGGCCGCCATTTGACAGCCTCATAGGGCATTTCGAGTGCAGCGAAGATCTCCTGGTAGAAGTCGTGTTCGCCCAACAGCAGTTCATGGACGCGCCGCAGGAACAGACCGGATTCGGCGCCCTGGATGATGCGGTGGTCATAGGTGCTGGTGACGGTGACCACCTTGGACACCCCGAGCGAGGACAGATTGGTGCGATCGGCGCCCTCGAATTCGGCCGGATAGCCGATCGAGCCGACACCGACGATGACGCCCTGGCCGGGCATGAGCCGCGGTACCGACTGTGCGGTGCCGATCGTGCCCGGATTGGTCAGGCTGACATTGGCACCCTGGAAGTCGTCCACGGTCAACTTGTTGGTCTTGACCTTGCGGATGATCTCGTCATAGGCCGCGAGGAACCCGGCGAAGTCCATCGTGTCGGCCTCGCGCAGCACCGGGACCACCAGCGTGCGGGTGCCATCCCCCTTGTCGACGTCGACGGCGAGGCCCATGTTGATGTGGTCATTGACCACCAGGCGCGGTTTGCCGGCGGAGTCCTGGGCGTAGGCGTTGCGCATGGCCGGTGCCACCTCATCGATGGCGCGCACGATCGCGTAGCCGATGAGATGGGTGAAGCTGACCTTGGCCAGCCCGGCGCGGGTGCGATACCCGTTGATGACCTTGCGGTTGACCTCGAGGAGTTTGGCGGGGATGTTGCGAAAGCTCGTCGCGGTCGGGACGCTGAGGCTGCGCTCCATATTGGTGGCGATCGCTGCGGCCACACCGCGGATCGGGGTGCCCGGCTCGTCTGCACCTCCGCCCGCTCCCCCGCCAGCGGCCGGCGGTGGAGTCGATTGCTGCTGCTCGGGGCGCGCTGGTGCTGGCGGGGCCGGTGCGTCGGCGACGGCGGCTGTTGCCGATCCGTTCACCGTGGCGGTATCGGGTGCCGGTGATGCGGTGTGCGCGGGCTCGGGTGGTGCGCTGTGGCCGTTGCCGGACGCGTCATCTGTGATGCCGGCCGATGATGAGGAGTAGTCCTCGAAGAACTCACGCCACGATTCAGCCACCGAGAGTTCGTCGTCGAGGTAGCGCTCGTACATCTCATCGACGAGCCACGCATTGGCACCGAAATCTGGGGCATCGGGGACGCTCACGACCCTCAGCGTACCCGACGTGTCCTATCCACGAAGGGTGTGGGAAGCCACCGACACCATGAATGTCGACCGTGGAGGTTCACCACAGCGGCGGTCGCTGCAGGTCCTGCAACCTCCCGGCGGTGATCTCGCGTTGTGACGCGGTCGCGACGCGACGCCGCAGTTGCCCGCCCCGGGCCCCTGATGAGCCGGTGGGCGCTCACGGGTAGCCTCGAAGCACCATGGCTCAAGAGTTCATCTACACCTGCCACAAGCTGACCCGGTTCTACCCACCGGATCGCACCGTGCTCGAGAACATCTCACTGTCGTTCTATCCGGGCGCCAAGATCGGGGTGATCGGCTCCAACGGATCGGGCAAGTCCAGTCTGCTGCGGATCATGGCAGGCCTCGATGACGGCTATTCCGGCCAGGCCCGCCTGACCCCGGGATTCTCCGTCGGCTATCTCGCCCAGGAACCCGAGTTGGACCCGGCCAAGGATGTGCGCGCCAATGTCATGGACGGTGTCGCCGCCGTCCAGGGCCTCATCGATCGCTATGAAGAGGTCATGGCGATGTGGGCCGATCCCGACGCGGATTTCGACAAGGTCGGCAAACTGCAGGCAGAGCTCGAGGACAAGATCACCGCCACCGACGCCTGGAGCCTGGACCGCAACGTCGAGATCGCGATGGACGCGCTGCGCTGTCCACCCGATGATGCCGATGTCACCAAACTGTCCGGCGGTGAGCGTCGCCGCGTCGCGCTGTGCCGGCTGCTGTTGAGCCGGCCGGATCTGTTGTTATTGGACGAGCCCACCAACCATCTCGACGCCGAATCGGTCGAATGGCTCGAGCGCTTCTTGCAGGAGTACCACGGCACGGTGGTGGCCATCACCCACGACCGCTACTTCTTGGACAATGTGGCGCGTTGGATCCTCGAGTTGGACCGCGGTCGCGGCTTTCCCTTCGAGGGCAACTACACCGGATGGCTGGAGCAGAAACAGCAGCGTCTCGCCCAGGAGGACAAGTCCAATCAGGCCCGCCGCCAGACCCTCGAGCGCGAGCTCGAATGGGTCCGCATGGCCCCCAAGGCCAAACAGGCCAAGGGCAAGGCCCGCCTCGCCGCCTATGAGAAACTGCAGGCTGAGGCCGAAGCCGATCGCGACACCTCCAATCGCCTCGAGATCGCCATTCCGCCCGGAACGCGCCTCGGTGACACCGTCATCGAGGTCGAGGGTCTCGCCAAGGGCTTCGGTGACCGGCTGTTGATCGAGGACCTGTCGTTCTCGTTGCCGCCGGCGGGCATCGTCGGGATCATCGGGCCCAATGGTGCCGGCAAGACGACGCTGTTTCGGATGCTGACCGGCGATGAGGCACCCGATGCCGGCACCATCACCATCGGTGACACGGTGCAGTTGAGCTATGTCGACCAGACCCGCGATGACCTCGAGGCGGACAACACCGTCTATGAGGAGATCACCGGCGGTGTCGATCACCTCAACGTCGGTGGCCGCGAGATCCACGGCCGCGCCTATGTGGCGAGCTTCAACTTCAAGGGCTCGGACCAGCAGAAGCGGGTCGGAGACCTCTCCGGCGGTGAGCGCAACCGGGTCCATCTGGCCAAGCTGTTGACGCGCGGCGGCAATGTGCTGTTACTGGACGAACCGACCAACGACCTCGATGTCGACACCCTGCGCGCGCTCGAGAGCGGCTTGGAGTCATTCCCGGGATG
>SKFX01000173.1 GCA_007117775.1 Ilumatobacteraceae bacterium | reverse complement strand
TGTCGCCGGCGGTCCGTCAATGAGGTACTCCATGAGCATCGCCCGCCACGGGCCGTGTGCCTCGAGCTTGCCCAGGATCGCGCTGACCCCCCACACGACACGGTCCAGGATCACGAAGCTCGGCGGCATATTGAGGGTCTCGATGACGCGCTGATGCGGGCCCTGCACATCGAAGATCCGCCCGAGGGTGTCGCGGGTCCAGTCTCGGGTGAAGGTGAAGGTGTCGCTCAGATACGGGGTGTACGGGCTCGAGACGTAGTCGAACAGCAACTGCGGTTCGAGACCGTGGCGCTCGGGCAGGAACCGCGAGCTGACCATGGCATCGGCGAGACGATCCGGATCGCGGTGGATGATCATCGCCTCGAGCGACGGCCACAGCGATTCCCATTCACCCGGTGACCAGCGCTTGACGAGACCGAAGTCCAAGAACGTCACACTGCCGTCGTGATGGAAGCGGTAGTTGCCCGGATGCGGATCACCGTTGAAGATGCCGTTGTGCATGATGGCATGCTGGGCGAACCGCCAGATCACTTCAGCGGCACGTTGGCGGGTGTCTGGCGATGCCGACGCGCGGAACTGCTCGAAGTTCATCCCGTCCACCCATTCGGTGGTCAGCACCGCCCCAGCTGAGAACTCCGGGATCAATGTCGGGATCCGCGCCCAGGGATGGCCGGCGAACTGCCGGGCGAACTCGGCGAGGTTGTCGGCCTCGATGCGGTAGTCGAGTTCCTCGCGCATGCGGGCTCGCAACTCATCGACGAGTCCTTTGGCGTCGAGACCCTTCAACATCATCGCCGAGAACATCGCGTACATCGCCTCGGCGGCATCGAGATCCGAATCGATGGCTTCGTGCACCCCCGGATACTGGACCTTCACCGCGACCTCGCGGCCATCGGGGGTCACGGCGCGATGCACCTGGCCGATACTGGCCGCTGCGACCGGCAGATCGGTCCAGTCCAAGAACACCTGCTCGGGTGGTGCGCCGAGTTCGGTCTGGATCACCCCGGCCGCCAGGCTGGGTGACATCGGCGAGGCATCGGCCTGCAGGGTGGCCAGCGCGGCCTGAGCCTCCTCGGGGAGTGCCTCGGCGATGAAGGAGATCAATTGGCCGGCCTTCATTAGCACGCCCTTCATCTCGCCGAGTTCGCGCGCCACGTCCTCGGCGGTGCGGATCGCGAACTGCTCATCGAGTTCGGCGCGGCGCTCCGCGGGTGATCCGATGCCGCGCACCTTGGCGATCGCGAACCGACTCCCATTGCGCGCCGAGAGTTTCCAGACCTTGGCGGTCCGGCTGAGTCGATTGGCGACCGGTGGCTTGAACGAGGTCGGCGCTGCGCCGCTGCCAGATGGGGTCCGGGCGGTCACCGTCGCCAGCGGGCCGCGGCCCGAGCGCGCCGCGGCGGTGGCGAGGCCGACGGCGAGTGCGGTCAACGAGGCCAATGAGGCCGCGGTGCTCCGCTTCATATCGGATCCGCATCGCCGGCGGCGGTTGCGTCCGGATCGTCGGCTGGCTCGTCGGCTGGCTCGTCGGTCTCGGGCTGGTGTTCATCGTTGTGTTCGAGGAATGCCTCGATCTCGGCGACCTCACGTTCGATGGCATCGAGGTCGAGCGGTTCGTGCTCGCCGTCCGGCTCGGCGTCCGGCTCGGCGTCCGCAGCGGCGGTGGACATCGGCGACAGATCGGGCTCGCTCACAGAGGGATCGGCCGTCGGGTCGCTGGCGGTCGCATCAGGCGATGACATACCGGCCACGTTACTTGCCGATCTGACCGTCGGATCATCGCTGATCGCCTCGGCGGTCCGGGGCCGGTAGCGTGACCAGATGCCTACAGCGTTCCCACCCCTCGATGGATCCGGTCCCCGACAGCAGCAGTTCGCCGAACCGCCTGAGATGGGGATCGACCCGCAGCGCCGGTACACCGCGACGCTGTCGACCTCGCTCGGCGACATGGTCATCGCCCTCGATGCCATCGCCGCGCCCGCCACGGTCAACAACTTCGTGTTCCTGGCGCTCAACCATTACTACGACGGTGTGATCTTCCATCGGATCATCAAGAACTTCATGTGCCAGGGCGGGGACCCGACCGGATCGGGCCGCGGTGGACCCGGGTACCGGTTCGCGGATGAACTGCCCAAGGCCGGCGCCTATCAGATCGGTTCGGTGGCCATGGCCAATGCCGGCCCGAACACCAACGGCAGCCAGTTCTTCATCGTGTCGGGTCCCAGTGGTGTGGGTCTGCCCCCCGCCTACAGCCTCTTTGGCCAGGTGGTCACCGGTCTCGATGTACTCGAGTCGATGCAGGCGGTCGACACCGATCCCCAGGACCGGCCGCGCGAAGACGTGGTCATCAACTCGGTGACGATCACCGTCGCTGACTGAACCCGACTGCACCCTGCGTTCAGCTGGACGCGAGATCATCGAGGCGGCGTTGAGCCGCTGAGTCCGGCGCGACCGCCCATCGCAGGATCCGCGTCACCGCTTCGCCGACGGGTCGGATCGCGAGGGCCTCGGTCACCGGCAGATATGGCAGACGCAGCGGCAGGCGCGCCCAGGCCGGCAACAGCGACACCGCAGCCGCCGCGATCATCGAATAGGCCGGTCGGCCCGCGATCGGCACCGGCGGTTGCAACAGCAGATACCGCGCCGCTTCACGCGCCTCGGGGCTGCTGGCCAACTCCGGTCGGAAGGCGCGCATTTGGATTCGCAGTCCCGCAACCGATTCCGGCGGGGCGGGCACGCCGAGCGCCCGTGCCACCACCGCCGTCGATGCCACATACTCATCGCGTTCGGCATCGCTGAGCCGATGCTGGCCGTATCGATCGTGGGCGGCGAGGAAACTGTCGACCTCGGCGATATGCACCCAGCGCAGCAGATGTGGATCATCTGCTGAATAGGGGCGCCCGTCAGCGGCGGTGCCATGGACACGGGCGTGCACCGCCTTGACCATGTCGACGGCGGCTTGGGCCTCGTCGGCCGGGCCGAAGGTGGTTGCCGCCAAGAAGTCGGCGGTGCGCTGGAGTCGGCCCCATGGGTCACCGCGATAGTCGCTGTGTTGGGCGACACCAGCCATTGCGAGGGGATGCAGCGACTGCAACAGCAGGGCGCGGAGACCACCGATGAACATCGAGGCATCGGCGTGGACACGCCAGATCGCGGATTCCTCGTCAAACCAGCGTTCCCCGGGGGTGTCGAACAATTCGCGCGAACGTTCCTCGGCGCGATCGCCGACCACCCGGTCGCGGATCTGGCCGGCGATGAACGAGCGCAGGCCCTCGAGCGCGCCGGTCACCGGCTGATCGAGGCCGGCGTCGTCGCTGGTCGAGTCG
>SKFX01000207.1 GCA_007117775.1 Ilumatobacteraceae bacterium | reverse complement strand
CTGCTGATACTCGGGGCCCTCGGCGGGCTGGGCGCCGGCGAGTGCGAGCGCAGCGCGACCCGAGAGCGCCATCGCGATTGCCAGATAGGCGATCACGACCACCGCGACGCCGATCAACCACGGATAGTTGATGCGCACCACGGTCTCGCAGACCTCGGTTCCCGTCGCGCTCGGCCGACAGTCCGCCGTGGTGGTATGAGCGAAGAAGGTCACCACCGATGCCGCCAGCCACAAGATGATGAACGAGCCGCCAAGCAGGATCACCGAGTTACGCCGAGCGCGGCTCTGGACTTTGAAGAACGTCTCGGGGGCGGTGACCACCCCCCTACGGTAGGCGAGCGCGAGTGTCGATTCACCCGATCACGTCGACGGTCCGGTCGATCAGCCAAACTGACGACGTGTCTCGGGTCGATCCAGTCGAACGCATCTTGAACCTGCTGACGCTGTTGCATGAATCAGAGGTGGCGCTATCGCGTGCCGAGATCGTCGAGCAGATGGCGGCCGGGTCCACCCCCTACCCAGCTGACCCTGCAGCGTTGCATCAGCTGTTCTCCAGCGATCGCCGCACGATCACCGCCGGACTGGGCGTCGTGATCCATCAGCGCGTCCGTGGCGGCGAATATGCCGGCCAGACCGAGTACTGGGTGGACTCATCGGAGATCCGCCTACCCGATCTCGACTTGGATGACGATGAGCGCCTGGTGTTGGCGCTGGCATTGGCGACGGTGAGTCGTTCGGTGCCCCAGGCCGGTGAAGCCCAACTCAAGCTCGGCACCGGCTGGATCGGTGAGGCACCGCTCGATCTCGCGCTCGACGTCCCCGATCCGGTCGTCGCGCTGCTGGACGCGATCCGCTCATCTCAGGTGGTTGAGATCCTCCCCGGCCCACTCGAGGCCACTGCGGGCGCGGTGGTGATGGCGCCGACAGCGGTGGTGCTGTCACAGGGGGCATGGTTCGCGATCGGATGCGGACTCGATGGCCCCGATACGCCCATCGCCCAACACATCGATGCGATCTGCACGGTCACGATGCGCACTGATCGGTTCCCGCGATGTGCACCACTCGATGAGACCACCGTCGAGGAACTGCTCGGCCGTGAACGATCGGCCGAGATTGTCGCCACCGTGCGCGTCGATGCCATCGCCGCGGTGCGCGCCTCGTTATCGGATCGGGTGATCAGCCGGATCTCCGACGGCGACGAGGTGCTCATGGAGGTCCGCATCGACGATATGGCGCTGTTTCGCGACTGGCTGTTCAGCCTCGGCCACCGCGCCATTGTGGAACAACCGCCGTCGTTGCGCGATCAGATCGCCGGATGGCTCCAGGACATGGTGGCCGCACCACAGCGCACCATCGAGATCCCCGAGATGCCCGCCGATCCGGGCCGCCGACCCGGGCCCGAGCCCGTCGCCCAGCGTCTGCACCGGCTCCTGGCGATCGTGCCATGGCTCTATCGCCAGCGCTCGGTACGCGTCGCCGAGATCGCTGAGCGCGTCGGGGCCAGCGTTCGCCAGGTGGTGCGCGATCTCACCTTGGCCTCGATGTGTGGCCTGCCGCCCTACACCTCTGATTCGCTGTATGGCTTCTGGGTCGAGACCGATCCCGATACCTCTGACGAGGTGGTCAATGTGTTGCACCCGAACCTGCTCGTCGACGCCGTCCGCTTGACGACGCGTCAGGCGGCCTCGGTGGCGGTGGCACTCGCCGCGCTCGAAGCCCTCGGCGCAGAACCGACCGATGCGGTGGCGCGTCTGCGAACCAAACTCGACGCCGCGCTCGGTGGTGCCGATATCCGTATCGAGTTGGAGGAACCGCCACTGCTCGGCGAATTGCGCGCTGCCACCGAACAGCACCGTCAGGTGCGCATCGGTTATGTGGATCTCGACGACGAGATCACCGAACGGGTCGTCGATCCCCTCAAGTTGTTCGTCGATCGCGGTCATGCGTATGTGATCACCGATGATCACCTGCGCGGTGCCGAGCGGGTGTTCCGGGTGGATCGGGTGATCTCGATCGAACCCACCGGGGCGACGTTCGCCCCGCGACCGGTGACCCCGCCGGCAGGTCGTGTCTGGGAGTGGATGATTCCGGATCGTCAAGTGGTGATCGTGGTGCCGCCGGGCTGTGACTGGGTGCGTGATCGCTATGCGGTGGCGGCATCGGTGACTCTCGAGGACGGCTCGATGGTGCTGTGGCTGTCGGTGGTGTCCGATAGCTGGTTGGCGTCGTTGCTGATCCGCTGCGGTGCCGGCGCCCAGGTGCTGGCGCCACCCGAGATGGCCGGTCTCAGCTCACGGCTCGCGGCGGAACTGGCCGATCGATACCGCTGATCCGATTTCCGATCGGCCACAATGGAAGTGTTCCGGGTGCACCCCCCGCTCCCGGAACCCGTTCTCCAATGCCTTCCACATCGTCACCGCATCGAGTCATCGCCACCGAGATCTCCCGG
The DNA here is from genome assembly GCA_007117775.1 of Ilumatobacteraceae bacterium. Taxonomy (GTDB): domain Bacteria; phylum Actinomycetota; class Acidimicrobiia; order Acidimicrobiales; family Ilumatobacteraceae; genus CSBr16-110. Next base: position 9,844 of record SKFX01000207.1, on the reverse strand, counting down.
CGAGCACCGCTCGGTGCTCGGGTGCTCGGGGTGCGTGTCGGCGCATTGATCGCTGCGCTCGCGGTCGTGATCTCGACCGGATGTGGCGTCGCACTCGAGGGATCTGCCGATCGCGATATCGCGCTGCGGCCCGAGACCTCCGGTGGTGCCGCTGCGCTGCGGGCGGTGATCGATGAGTTGGTGGTCCAAGAGGAGGGGCCGCGCCGCGGTTATTCGCGCAATCTGTTCGACCACTGGAGCGATGTCAATGGTTCGGGCTGTCACGCCCGTCAGGATGTGCTGTTGGACCAGGCGATCTCCTATGTGCAGCGCGACGGCTTCGGTCCGTGTTTCATCGTCGAAGGTGACTGGTATCTGCCCTTCGACGGCCAGTTGCATTCCGGTGCGCCCGGCGATATCGACGTGGACCATGTGGTGGCGCTCGCCGAGGCATGGGATTCGGGTGCTGATCAGTGGAACTTCAACCGCCGTCGCCAGTTCGCCAACGACCCGCTGCATCTGATGGTGTCGGATCGCCAGGTGAACCGCGATAAGGCCGATCTCGACGCCGGTGAGTGGAAACCGGAGCGACGCGACTCATGGTGTCTCACCGCGACGATGATGGCGCTCACCAAATACCGGTACTCATTGACCGTTGATGCCGCCGAGCGCCGTGGGCTCTATGAGATGGCCGATACCTGTGATGACGCCGAGCAGGTGACGATCGGGTCGTATCCGCTGCCGGGCACCACGGCATACGACCGTCTGGTGGCCGAGATCGATGCCGAACTCGCCGCGGGTCGCTGACCCGATCGCGGCACGCAGCCGAGGACGATCAGGCTGGGCGGTGGCGGCACCGTCCGGTCATCGCATCTAGCCTGAGGTGATGGAATCCGTCTCGGTCCCGCTCGGTGACCACGACACCGCTGCGCTCATTGCAGCCGATCGTCGTCATCTGTTGCATCCGTATCAGGTCTTCGACACCTATCTCGTCGATGAGGTGCTGCCCATCGCGGCCGGTGCCGGTGCCGATCTCATCGACAGCGAGGGCCGCACCTATCTCGATGCCGTCGGCGGAATGTGGTGCACCAATATCGGCCTCGGTCGCGATGAGATGGCCGATGCGATCGCCGATCAGGTCCGTCGGCTCGCCTATGCCAACCCGTTCACCGATATGACCACCCCACCGGCGGTGCGCCTCGCCGAGCGTCTCGCCGCGCTGGCACCGGGCGATCTCAACCGGGTGTTCTTCACCTGTGGCGGCTCAACGGCGATCGATGCCACCTTTCGGACCATCCAGTTCTACCAACACGCGCTCGGCCGACCGGACAAGCGCAACATCATCAGCCGGATCGATGCCTATCACGGCACCACCTTCGCCTCGGTGTCGATCGGCGGCAAACCCGGTGACCGGATCCCGGGATTCGACTACCTCGACGATCGGATCCATCATCTCTCCTCGCCGAACCACTACCGCTACGGGGCCGGTCGAAGCGAACAGGAATTCGCCGATGACCTCGTGGCCGAGTTCGTCGAGACCATCGACCGCCTCGGCGGCCCGGACCGCGTCGCGGCGTTCTTCGCTGAGCCGATCATGGGATCGGGCGGCGTCATCGTGCCACCGGCGGACTATCTGGCGCGCATGCGTTCCATCTGCGCCGACAACGACATCGTCTACGTGTCCGATGAGGTGGTGACCGCATTCGGTCGCCTCGGCGAGTGGTTCGCGTCCGAAACGATGTTCGGTATCACCCCCGACATCATCACGGTCGCCAAGGGCTTGACGTCTGGGTATCTGCCGCTCGGCGCCGCGATCATCTCCGATGAGATCTACGACGTGATCGCCGCCGAGGGCCACGGTCGGTACTTCGCGGTCGGTTACACCTATTCGGGCCATCCGGTGTCGTGCGCGGCGGCGTTGACCAATCTCGACATCATCGAGCGTGAGGGGATCTTGGACCACGTCCGCGATATCGGTCCGTATTTCATGGACCAGCTCTCCACGCTCGCGGACCTCGCCATGGTGGGCGATGTGCGCGGCTCACATCTGATGGCCTGTGTGGAGTTCGTGGCCGATCGTGAGACCAAGGAGATCTATCCCGAGTCGGTCGGCATCGGGAAACTGGTCGCCAATGCCTGTGAGTCCCGTGGTCTGATCGTGCGGCCGATGGACAACCTGAACGTCATGTCACCGCCGTTGGTCATCGACCGCGATGATGTCGATCGCATGGTGGCGATCCTGCGCGAGGCCATCGTCGAGGTGCGCGCGCAGCTCGACGATCAGTCATGAGATCTGCGGCCCGAGATCTGAGATCGCCCCACTCTCTGGACTGCGCCGATATGACGGGGATCGGTCCGGTGAGTCGGACTCAGGTCCGCTCGTACAGCGTGGTCCGCTGGACCAGTGGTCGCGACAGCGGTGAGACCAGCGCGGTGAACGAATCAGCTGACATCATCTGGCCATGGCTGGCACCCGCAGCGCGCGAGATGTTCTCGTTGATGAGCGTGCCACCGAGATCATTGCAGCCGGCCTGCAGCAGCTGACGCGCACCGTCGACGCCGATCTTGACCCAGCTGAGCTGGATGTTGTCGATCAATCCGTCGTAGACGATGCGCCCAACGGCATGCATCAACAGCGTCTCGCGGAACGTCGGGCCGCGCCGGGCACGGTGTTGCAGATAGATCGGTGCCGCCATGTGCACGAAGGGCAGGCCGACGAACTCGGTGAACCCGCCGGTCTCGCGCTGTAGCTCGCGGGTCACGAGCAGATGGCGCGCCCAAGCATCGGGAGACTCGACCGAGCCGAACATGATCGTGATATTGGAGCGCAGCCCGACCGAATGGGCGACGCGGTGGCATTCGAGCCACTCCTCGGTGTTGATCTTGTCCGGGCACAGCACGGCGCGCACCTCATCATCGAGGATCTCGGCTGCCGTGCCGGGAAGTGATGCGAGACCGGCATCGCGCAACTCGCTCAGATAGTCGGCGAGGTCCACCCCGTTGCGCCGTGCTCCCTCGGTGACCTCGAGGGCGGTGAAGCCGTGGACGTGGATCTCAGGCACGGCGTCTTTCACGGCACGGGTCACATCGAGGTAGTAGTCACCGTCGAAATCCGGGTGGATCCCACCCTGCAGGGTGACCTCGGTCGCGCCCATATTGGCGGCCTCGCGGGCGCGTTGGGCGATGTCGTCGAGGGTCAGCAGATACGGGGTGCCGCGCAGGTTCAGCGACAGCGGTCCCTTGGAGAACCCGCAGAACCGACATTTGAACGTGCACACGTTGGTGTAATTGATATTGCGGTTGTGCACCCAGGTGACCTGATCACCGACACGGAGCTGGCGAAGTTCATCGGCGTACTCGGCGATGGCCACGACCTCGGCGCCACGGGCGTTGAACAGCGCGACGATCTCATCATGGCCCAACTCCTCGCCGGCACGATGGCCTTCGATCACCTCGGCGAGTCGTGAACCCGGCCGCAGCGCACCCCGTCCGGGCACGATCGTCGGCGGCGGCGAGTTCGCCCCGCTGTACCACTGGGTGCTGCGATGGCCGACGAGGACCACCTCGGCACCGTCCTGGACGGCATCGGCGGCGGTGACCCGCTCGGGCCATAACGCCCCCGGATCATCGCGCCCGAGCCCCTCGGCATCACTGCGGTCCATGACGGCGAACCGCAGTGCCGGATCGATCCAGGTCTCGGGATCAGCGACAGAGTCCGGATAGACGGTCAGGCGCGGTGCGAGAGTCATCTGGTGCGACTCGGCCACGGCGCGCAGACGGTCGAGATCCGGCCACGGCCGCTCGGGGTTGACATGATCCGCGGTCACCGGCGACACTCCGCCGAAATCGTCGATCCCGGCCTCGATCAGCACACCGGGATCATCGGACAGGTTCGGCGGTGCCTGCAGGTGGATATCGGTGGGCAGGATCAGGCGCGCCGCTGCGATCGACCACAGGAATTCATCGGTCGGACACGGTGGCCAATCGTGCATTGCGGTACCCGGTTTGGGCAGGAAGTTCTGGACGATGACCTCTTGGATATGGCCGTGTCGGCGATGGCTCGCAGCGATCGCCTCGAGCGCCGCGATGCGATCGGCACGGTCCTCGCCGATGCCGACCAGGATGCCGGTGGTGAAGGGGATCTTCAGTTCGCCGGCCGATTCGAGAGTGGCGAGACGCCGGGCGGGATCTTTGTCCGGGGCGCCACGATGACAGGCGAGATCATGTCGCAGTGTCTCGACCATCATCCCCTGTGACGGGCTGACGGTGCGCAGGCGCGCCAACTCATCGGCACCGAGCGCTCCGGCATTGGCATGCGGTAGCAGACCGGTCTCATCGAGCACCAGCTGTGCCATCGCCACCAGATAGTCCACCGTCGACGAATAACCGTGGGCCTCCAGCCAGTCGCGCGCCACCGTATAGCGCTCCTCTGGTGCCTCACCGAGGGTGAACAGTGCCTCATGGCATCCGGCCCGCGCCCCGGCACGGGCGATGGTCAGCACCTCGTCGGGTTCGAGGAAGGCGCCGTCGAGTCGGGCGGGAGGCTGCGCGAAGGTGCAGTACCCGCAGCGGTCGCGACACAGCATCGTGAGCGGGATGAACACCTTGGGTGAGAAGGTGAGGCGGGTGCCGAACACGGCGTCTCGCAGGGTGCGTGCCGCTGCGGTGATCTCCTCGAGTGCGGTATCGACCAGATGGGCGAACTCGGCCGAGGGGGCCGGTCGATCCGCTGCTGGCCCGGCCGGGGTGATCAGGGTCACCGGGGTCTCGTGGATGCTGGTCATGTGATGTCGCGACACCGGTGACGGAGTGCCCGTTGACGACGATCTGAGCGTCGATGCGTCATTTGGATCACCCTAGTGGTGATCTGTGCTGAGGTGAACAGCGGAGGTGGACAGCGCAGTGATCAGGGTCGGTGGGTGTTCACCGGGGATCAGGCGTTCACAGCACCACGACGGTGGTTCCCACCGGTGCGAAGTCCCACAGGAAGTCGGCGTCGAGATCCGCCTGGCGCTGGCAGCCCGCCGAGAGGCGTTCGCCGAGTTCGGCTTCGGTCATCTGTGGTCGGCCGGCGGTATCGAAGGGAATCGAGTGGAATCCGAGCGCACCGCGCGCCGAGTCGTACCAGCGGACCATCTTGTTGAAACGGTAGGTGCCGTCCCAGGCGATCGAGGTCTCAGACCGGCTGTAGACGCGGTGCGTGCCCGGTACCTCGTTGGTGAAGCGACTGCCGGCAACCAGCCATGATCTCACCACCCGTTCGTTCTCATCGACGGCCCACACCCGCTGGCTCTGTCGCTCGTAGACCACGCGTCGTCCCGAACCCGAGTTCGCCGGGAGTGGTGGTGCATCGGCCCCGGCCACCGCCACCGACGAGAGTCGGTACCCGAGATCATCAGTGGCTCCGGGGGCCGGGATCGGGGTACGGATGACCGTCATCGGCTCGGCGGGCCAGATCCCGAGCGAGAGCGCCGTCTCACGACCGGCGACACCGTCGATGAACAAGTTGCGCTCGGTCTGCAGACGCTCGACGGCCCGTGCGGTGGACGACCCGTACTCACCGTCGATCGGCCCGTCGTAGAACCCGGCCTCGGCGAGTGCGGTCTGCAGACACATCACACCCGGACCGCTGGCACCGATCCCCATCGATCGAGCCTCGACCACACAGTCATCAGCGGCGGGATCATCACCGGCTGTGTCATGAGCGGCTGTGTCATCACCGGCCGTGTCATCGCCGGCCGGGTTCTCACCCTCGTCGTCGTTCGTCGGGTCGTTCGCCAGGTCGTTCGCCGGGTCATTCACCGGTGCATCCTCAGTGGCGGTGTCGCCGTCTGTGGGGCCGGCGTCCTCGGAGCCGACCGCCTCATCGTTGACCGTCGCCGTCGTGTCGGCGCCATCGAACCGGGGCCGCTCAAAGGCCACCGCCAGGCCCACCCCGACCCCGGCGAGTGCCATGGCGACGATCGCGCCGCGCCACAGACCTGATCGGTCGGATCGTGCGCTGTGGTCGTTGCCGGTGCGGGTTCGCGAGGGCTCGGTCGACCGTTGGGGGATCAGCGGATCGTGGTGGGAGTCGGGTGGTTCGATGACTGAAATCTATCCAGCCGATGCGCTGGCGGCGGCGACGGTCTCGGCAGTTCCGCCTCCGGTCTGGCCCGTGCGATGGCGGCGGTCCCCGTACAACAGCACATGTGCGGCGGCGGCCACCGGTGCGATCAACGCGGTGACGAGCATCGAGATGGCCGGGAATGCCCACAGTGGCAGGCCGGTGAACCCGATCAGCACCAACAGCGACACGGTGGTCGAGACCACGAGCACCGCGGCATCGATGATCACGACCAGCGTCGCGGTGGACCACCAGCGACCGCGCACCAGCTGTGCACTGCGCCCAAGGGCCTGGCGCGGACTGGCACCCTCGGCGGTGATGACCTCAGCGATGAACTGATAGCGGATGATCAACCACAGCGCGATCGGTGCACCGATGATGCTGAACAGCAGCACACCGATGACGACCGATACCCATGCCAGAGCAGCGAAGAGTGCGTGCCAGCGCTGCAGGGTGTCCCGGATGGCCACCCAGCCATGCTGAGCGAGGTCGCGTCGGGACCCGTCGGGTTCGCTGAGCAGGGTCCGTGTCACCGCTGCGATGACGACGTTGAAGGCGAATGTGGTCGAGACCCCGCCGACGAGCAGCGCCAGCAGCGCGGACACACCGGGCGTATCTGAGCCCAGTTCGAACAGGTTGCCGATTCCGGGCAGCACATCGGCGAGCGCCACCACACCGCCGAGCACGATCGCGGTCGGGATGTAGACCGCAGCGATGACTCCGAATGCCGGCCACAGGCGCTTGGTCAACTCGACTGCGCTGCGCAGGATCTGGCCGGCGCGCCGCGCCGCCACGACCGGTAGCGGATCGACGACGGTCCACTCGGTGCGACGGCTGAGGAAGGCAGCGATGGCGGCGAGGAGGGCCACCACGATGAACAGCACCGATGGGGTGGACAGCGCTCGTGTCAACAGCACCGATCCAGTCGCTGTCACATCACAGAACACCCCGACCACCGCTGCGGTGGGGCCACCGCCGCCGGGCACCAGGACCGAGTTGCGTCGCGCCGATTCCTGCCAGTCGATCGGATGCGTCCATCGTTCCTTGAACGCCGGACCGGTCGGGCCGTTGTTCGGTCCCGGATTGAACTCACCCCATCGGCCCTCGAAGGTCAACCAGGCCGCCGGGTCATCGGCTCCGTCGATCGTGGCGGGCAGGAGCACCATGTCGGGATCGAGGGATGTCGACGGCCCGGTCGTCACATCGCATCCGAACCCCTCGGTGCCGCGGCGCCCGAGGAACACCGCCGAGGAGTAGTAACTGGCATGTGATCCGGCCGATGAGTAGACCACCGGACGCGAGCCGACCCGCTCGAGTTTGGTGTCATCCCAGTCGCTCGCCTCACCACCCTCATGCTGGGCATAGGCCACCGCAGCGGGCTCTCGGTCGAGCGCTTCGGCGACGGTCGCGGCGTCGAAGACCAACTGGATGCCCTCCCAGTCGCTCTCGTGCACATTGTTCCAGCGATTGAAGTACCAGTAGAACCAGTACTGGACCACGATCTGGTCGGGGCGATCGGCCTGCTGGGCCACCCGGGCGTACACCGTCGGGGCCACACCGTCGGAGAAGCGCTGGAAGTCGCGCTCGAAGACGCAGTCGGCTTCGAGCGCAGATCCCGGGAAGTCGAGGAACAATCCGCCGCTGGCGCGATAGAGGTCGGCTGCGCCCGGTGCGCGCATCACCACCGGATCGCCGCGGCCGCTCTGGCGCAGCAGTACCTCGGGATTGTCCAAGACGATGTCGACCGGGGTGGGCAGCCATGCCTCACCGGCCCGGTCACATGGTTCGGCCTGGTCCTTGATGGCGATGTAGGGCAGATGACGCCGGGCGAGCGCCACGGCGTCATCACCGTCGATCGTGCCGGCCAGCAACTCGACGATCGCACCGTCGACGATCGCACCGTCGACGGCGGCGGTGTCGAGACCGGCCGAGTCGTCAACAGGTTGTGCTGTCGCATTCGGGCCGATGGCCAGGAGCGAACCGAGCGTGACGGTTGCGAGGGCGATCACGCCGAGGCGGATGATGCGCCCGGCACCCGCGGTGCGACCGCCGCGCCTTGAACCCGGCGGTTGGGTCACTGCAGACGACCGGCCAATGCCTCGATGGTGTCGACGAACTCCTCGACCATCTCCGCGACCACCTGAGCGGAGCGCTTCGGCTGGTTCATGGTGCCAACGATCTGGCCCACGAAATAGTTGGCGAGTTTCTCCGCTCCTGATCCGCTCTGATGCGCAGCGCGCGCGATACGGGCCTGTGCTGCGGCGGTGAGCACCGGCTGCAGCGGCATACCGAGCGGGTCGGGGGTGTCGGGGCGATCCCATTCCTCGGTCCACGCGGACTTGAGCATGCGCGCCGGTTTCCCGGTCAGCGAACGCGACCGGATCGTGTCGGCCGAGGTCGCGGCCAGCATCTTGGACTTGACCACCGGATGGGTCTCGGCCTCCTCGGTGGTCAACCAGACCGAACCGCACCACACACCCTCAGCGCCGAGCGCCATCGCAGCCGCCATCTGGCGGCCGCGTCCGATCCCGCCGGCCGCGAGCACCGGCACCGGTGCCACGGCGTCGACGACCTCGGGGATCAGCACCATCGAGCCGATCTCACCGGTATGGCCGCCGGCCTCAGAGCCCTGGGCAATGATGATGTCCACCCCGGCTGCGGCGTGGCGTTCGGCATGCACCGCCCGTCCGGCCAGTGCACCGATGAGGCGTCCGGCTCCTTTGACCTGCTCGATCATGAATCCGGGAGGCGGGCCGAGGGCGTTGGCGACGAACACCGGCTGATATGCGAGGACCACCTCGAGTTGCGGTCCGGCTGATGCTGCCGAGAACGGCGCCACCGCGCTCGATGAGCTCACACCGCTGATCCCGCGCCCCGACCCGTCTGAGGCGGGGAGTTCTGGGACCTCATAGCGAGCCAAGATGTCATCGACGAATGCGATGGCTTCGGCGGGGATGAGGTTGCGGATGTCATCGATGCTGTATCCGCCGTCGGCGTCACCGGCGTAGCGCGCCGGGACGATCAGATCCACTCCATAGGGGCGGTCACCGATCTCGTTCTCGATCCACTCCAGATCGATCTCGAGTTGTTCGGTGCTGTGGGCCACGGCGCCGAGCACGCCGAGACCACCGGCGCGCGAGACCGCGGCGACCACATCGCGACAGTGCGAGAACGCGAGGATCGGGTACTCGACCCCGAGCATGTCGGTCACCTGATTGGCCATATCGATGTCATCTCCTCCGTGGCGTCGTCGATCCGAACGCTACCGCCCGCCCGCTGTCGGCTCAGACCCCGAGCTGGGCCTCGATGGTTCCGGAGTCGATGGCCGCGACGAGACGTGCATGGTCGGCGACGGTCATATCGGCATAGGCCACCGACCACTGCGCCACGGCGGTCGCGAAGCGGTTGCCACCACCGAGATATCCGGAGATCGCAGCTGCATCGCCGGTGCGACAGTGCGCTCGGGCCAGGGTGGAACCGCAGAGGCGCAGATACTTCGACCATCCGACGGCGGTGAAGCCCTCGAGGCGGACCGAGTACTTCATATCGCGCAACTGGCGGACGTAGAAGTCCAACGCGCCGTGGTGTTCGGTGTTCACACTCGCCCAGCCGAGCAGGGGATCCCCGGCGGTCTGGATCAGTTGTTGGCCCTCGACCACCCGTCGACCTCCCGGGCCCTGATAGGGGCCACAGTGGGATTCGAGCACCGATGGCGGCGCCTCTTTGACCTGCAGGAACATGACCTCATCATCCCCGGTG
>SKFX01000074.1 GCA_007117775.1 Ilumatobacteraceae bacterium | reverse complement strand
TTGGGCATGGCGGCCAGCACCGTGGCGATCGTGTTCATCATCGTCTCGATCACCGCGGCGCCGCGCGGCGTCGACACCGGGACAAGCCTGCGTATCGCCGCAGTCCAAGGCGGTGGTGAACAGGGCACCACCGCACTCGAGGTACCCACATGGCTGGTGACCGAACGCCATCTCGCCGCGACCAAGACCATCGAGATGAGCAATGACGTGGACCTGGTGCTATGGCCCGAGAACACGATCCGCATCCGCGATGGCGGGTTCGCCGAGTCCGAGATCGCTGCAGACATCGGCACCGAGGCGATGCGACTCGGCGTCCCGATCACCGTCGGTATCACCGAGGACATGCCACCGACGGGAACGACCCGGCGCTTCACCAACGCCCAGGTGGTGGTGGAGCCCGACGGATCGGTGACGTCTCGCTATGACAAGGTCCGACGGGTCCCCTTCGGCGAGTACATCCCGATGCGCGCCGCCTTCGAGGCGATCGGGCTGCCGATCGACCAGGTCCCCTCCGATGCGGTTGCGGGTAGTGACCCCGCCGTCATCGAGATCCCGATCTCGCCCGGCGATACGACCACCGCCGGGGTGATGATCTCCTGGGAGGTCTTCTTCTCGGATCGACTCCGCGATGCGATCGACAACGGTGGCGAGGTGCTGTTGAACCCGACCAACGGGGCGAGCTACACCGGCACGATCGTGCAGACCCAGCAGATCGCATCCAGTCGATTGCGCGCCCTTGAGGCAGGACGCTGGGTGGTCCAGGCCGCTCCCACCGGATTCAGCGCCTTCATCTCACCCGACGGAACGGTCATCAGCCGCTCGGCGATCGGAGAACCGGTCGTGCTGATCGATGAGGTCACACGGCGCAGCGGCCTCACCTGGTACATGCGTGCAGGAGATGCCCCGGTGATCGTGGTCCTGGCACTGGTGTTGGCAGCGTCGCTCGTGACGGCACACCGCCGGCGGCTCGGCTCAGACCTCGACGATGACCGTGACCGGACCATCGTTGATGATCTCGACGACCATATCGGTGCGGAACCGTCCGGTAGCCACCTCGACACCGGACGGTGAGGCCACTTCGGTGAGACGCCTGACCACCGCATCGACCAATGGTTCAGCCTGTTCGGGCCGCGCAGCAGCGATCCAACTGGGCCGGCGACCACGTGCAGTATCGCCATAGAGCGTGAACTGGCTCACCACCAAGATCCCCGACGGTGCGTTGTCGGCGTCGCCATCGTCGCCACCATCGGACAGTGACCGATTCATCACCCCGTCGGCATCGTCGAAGATCCGCAGAGTCCACAGTTTGTCGGCCAATCGCCGGGCCCGAGTCTCATCATCGTCGTGGGTGACACCCACCAGCACGCACAGGCCCGGCCCGATCGAACCGGTGATCTCGGGGCTCCCCCCATCATCGACCACCGTCACCGACGCCTTCAGAACCCGTTGTACGACTGCACGCATCCCCTCACGCTAGGGCGGCCGGCTCCCCCATTGGGAGATCACCAGCGACCGACCGGTAGCCTCAGTGCGATGTCTGCTGCCCCCGATGGACCGCTGTCGATCGCGTATCTGACGTACCGCGGTAAGCCCCATGTCGGCGGCCAGGGCGTCTACACCCGCCATCTGACCAAGGCGTTGGCAGATCTCGGCCATCACGTCGAGGTGTTCGGCGGCCAGCCCTACCCGGTGCTCGATCCGCGGGTGCCGTTGACCGAACTGCCGAGCCTGGACATCTTCAATGATCACTACCCGGGCCGATTCCCGGCGATCTGGGAGCTGCGGACCCGCGAGGACTGGCTGGAACTCGGGATCTTCCTGCGCGGAGTATTCCCCGAACCCCAGGCGTTCAGTGCCCGTGCCCTGCGCCATCTGCGCCCGCGCCGTGGCGAATTCGATCTCATCCACGACAACCAGTGCCTCGGCTATGGGATCACCAAGCTGAACGAGATCATGCCGGTGATCGAGACCCTGCACCATCCGATCACCAAAGACCGCGTCCTCGAGATGGAACATGCACCCAATCGATTCAAGCGCTGGTCGGTCGGCCGCTGGTACTCATTCGTCAACATGCAGGCCAAGGTGGCGCGATCGCTGCCACGCATCGTCGTGGTCAGCCAGAACTCCATTCAAGACATCCACGACGATATGGGTGTGCCGATCGACAAGATGCGCCTCGTCCCCGTCGGGGTCGATCCCGATCTGTTCCGGCCCATCGCGGGCGTCGAGCGGCGCCCTGGCCACCTGATCACCACCGCCTCGGCCGATGTGGCCCTCAAGGGCCTCGCCTATCTGTTGGAGGCAATGGCGAAATTGCGCGCCGAACGCGAGCTGTCGCTGACGATCATCGGCAAGCCCAAGCCGGGCAAGAGCATGGATCTGATCGACCGACTGGGCCTCGCAGACCACATCGAGTTCGTATCAGGTGTCAGCGATGAGCGCATCGTCGAGTTGTATTCCGAAGCCGAGCTCGCCGTGGTGCCGAGTCTCTATGAGGGCTTCAGCCTGCCCGCCATCGAGGCGATGTGCTCGGGCACCCCGCTGGTGGCCACCGATGGCGGCGCCCTACCCGAGGTCACCGGCACCGACGGCGAGACCGTGCTCGGATGCCGGGCCGGCGATGTCGATTCGCTGGTCGCTGCGCGCCGCCGCGGCCTCGACGACCCGGAACTGCGGGCCCGTATCGGCGCTGCCGGCCGTCAGCGGGTCCTCGATCGCTGGACCTGGCGCCGCTGCGCGGAGATGACCGTGGATCAATACCGAGAGGTGCTCGAGATGCCCGAGAACCGCGCCAAACTGCAGCGGAACGGCCGATGCTGACGATCTCGTTCGACCGCCTCGGCGATCTGCGCGGGGCGCGCATCCTCGATGTCGGGGCGGGCTTCGGCCGCCACTGTTTCGAAGCGGCGCGCCGTGGCGCAAGCGTCGTCGCACTCGACTACGCCGATGATGAGGTCGTGCAGACCCGTGCCACGATCGGGGCGATGATCGCCACCGGCGAGATCACAGCAGACCGCTTCGCCGGGGTGCTGCGCGGTGATGCCACCCGACTGCCCTTCGATGACGACTCATTCGATGTCGTGGTCACCTCAGAGGTGCTCGAGCACATCCAAGACGATGTCTCAGCGATCGCCGAGATGGTGCGGGTCCTCAAACCGGGAGGCCGTTTCGCCGCCTCGGTGCCGAGCTGGTTCCCCGAGGTCATCAACTGGCGGCTGTCGAGTGAGTATCACGCTCCGGCTGCGGTCGGTGGTCATGTGCGCATCTACTCCGCCGCGGAGTTATCAGCCAAGCTGCGAGCTGCGGGACTCGAACTGAACGGCCGCCACCGCGCCCACGCCCTGCACTCGCCCTACTGGTGGTTGCGCTGTGCGGTCGGACCGACCAATGAGGACCATCGTCTGGTACAGCGCTATCGGCGCCTGCTCGAATGGGAGATCATCAAACAGCCCCGCTCCGCCAAGGCCTTCGAGAAAGTCATGGCCCCGGTGCTCGGCAAGAGCATCGCCTTCTACACCACCAAACCGACCGCGAGTGATCGCTCCCGCGACACGGCGCTGGCCACACTCGCCTCATGAGCGATCTCCCCCATATCCCGGGTGTGCTCAGCGCCGATGAGGCTGCTGCGACCGGCGAGCATCTGCGGTCGCTGCAGCTCGACTGCGGCATGATCCCGTGGTTCCCCGGCGGCCACTGCGACCCGTGGAACCACGTCGAGTCGGCCATGGCACTCGACGTCGTGGGTCTCCACGATGCCGCTCGACGCGCGTACGGGTGGCTGGCCGACATCCAGCGTCCCGACGGCTCCTGGCACAACTACTACCGCAGCGATGGCAGTGTCGAGGAGACCAAACTCGACACCAACGTGTGTGCCTATCTCGCCACCGGGCTATACCACCACTGGCGTTGCAGCGGCGATACCGAGTTCATCACCCACATGTGGCCGGTGCTGAGCCGCGCCATGTCATGGGTTCTCGACCACCGTCGCCATGACGGCACGATCCTGTGGGCCGTCGAGCCCGATGAGCAGCCATGGGAGTATGCGCTGCTGACCGGCTCCTCGAGTATCCAGCACGCGCTGCGCTGTGGCCACCGACTCGGCACCGCGCTCGGAGATCCGCAACCCGACTGGGTCGAAGCGGCGGACGCGATCTGCACGGTGATCCGCAGTGATCCCGATGCCTTCGAACCCAAGACCCGCTGGGCGATGGACTGGTACTACCCGGTGCTGACCGGCGCGCTGCTCGGCGATGAGGCGGCCGAGCGTCTCGAGTCGGGTTGGGAGACCTTCTCGATGGACGGTCTCGGGATCCGCTGTGTGAGCGATGAGTCCTGGGTGACGGCATCAGAGACGGCGGAATGCGCCATCGCCCACGCCGGGATCGGTGAGATCGAGCGTGCCACCGAGTTGCTGGCGTGGACCCGGCACCACCGCCTCGATGACGGCAGCTATCTGACCGGTATCGTCTATCCGCGCCGCGAGACCTTCCCGGCCGGTGAGCACAGTTCCTACACCGCGGCGGCGGTGTTATTGGCGGCCGACGCGATCAGCGGGACCTCCCCGGCCGCTGAGATCTTCCACCATCTCTGATGATGAGGGGGCACTGATGCTCGATTCGGTGATCGTGCGCACACTGGTGAGTATCTGGAGTTGGTTCGCGCTCGTGATGCTGATCATCATCTGGACCCCGATGGTGGCGGTGGTCCGGGTGGTGACCTTGCCGTTCGATCGCGGCGCGTACGCGGCGGGACTGTTGTTCCGCAAACTCGCCGTCGCCCATCAGCTGGCGACGCCGATCTGGACCTTCAAAGTCGTCGGCGAGGTCCCCGACGACCCCCGTCGGCCCTATGTCGTGGTCTCCAACCATGAGAGCTTCGTCGACATCTTGGTCATCGCACATCTGCCCATGGAGATGAAGTGGCTCTCCAAAGACCAGTTCTTCCGATTTCCCCTGGTGGGCTGGATGATGCGAATGGTGCGCGATATCCCGCTGCGGCGCGGCAACCGCGAGAGTGCCATCGCCGCATTGGCACAGTGCCGCCAACGCCTTGACGACCAGGTCTCGGTGATGATCTTCCCCGAGGGCACCCGATCGGTCTCCGCTGAGATGGGCCCGTTCAAAGACGGTGCGTTCTCGACCGCCATCGATGCCCAGGTGCCGATCCTGCCGCTGGTGGTGACCGGCACCCGAGGTGCATTGCGTAAACACGATTGGCGGCTGCACCGCTCGACGGCCGAGGTGCATATCTTGGCACCGATCCCCACCGAGGGGCTCGGCGCCGACGATGTCGAGGAGTTGCGCGAACGGGTCCGTGACCTGATCGCAACGCGCCGCGCCGAGCTCAACGGCGCAGATCGCGTCTGAGTCGGTCGTGCCGGTCAGTCGACCCGGCGCAGCACTCGCAGCGATCCGGTGGCCGAGACCAGACTGAAGCGCCCGCTGTCGAGCGCCGGTTTGAAGATCTCCTCATAGGGCGGTCGGCCGCCATCGGCGGGGTCGGGGAAGACATCATGGATCACAAGAGATCCACCAACTGCGATATGAGGTGTCCACCCCGCATAGTCGGCGCGGGCAGGCTCGGTGCCGTGGCCACCGTCGATGAACACCAACCCCAATGGTGTCGACCAATGACGCGCCACCACCGGAGATCTGCCCACGATCGGGATCACCGTCTCCTCCAGGCCGGCACGCCACAAGGTGGTGCGCAGGAACGGCAGGGTCTCCATCAACCCGGTCGCCGGGTCCATCACCGTCGGGTCATGCCACTGCCATCCGGGCTGGGTCTCTTCTGATCCGCGGTGATGGTCGATGGTGAACAACGTGGTCTCGCCGGCCTCGGCCGCAGCACCCAACCAGACCGTCGAGCGACCGCAATAGGAACCGACCTCGACCCATGGCAATCCGGAACAGGACCGACCAGCTGCGATACCGGCGTCGAAGAGGGCATCGCCCTCGTCTTCGGGCATGAATCCCTTGGTGTCGAGCGCAATTGCCCGGCGGGCAGCGCTCACAGCCAGGCGAGGCACCTCGGTCATATCTGCACTCTAGGGCTGCGACTGCGACGACTCCGACTGTGGGCCGTTCAACATGGCAACATGGGAGTGTGACCCATGCAGTCGATGAACTGATCAGCCTCCTCGATCTCGAGACCATCGAGGTCAACTTGTTCCGGGGCAACTCGCCTGACGAGAGCCGCCAGCGTGTCTTCGGGGGCCAGGTGGCCGGCCAGGCCCTCGTGGCCGCAGCGCGCACCGTCGACACCCCCGGGCGCATGGTGCATTCACTGCATGCCTACTTCTTGCGTCCCGGCGATCCCGAGCATCCGATCCTCTATGAGGTGGACCGGCTGCGCGATGGCCGCAGTTTCACCACCCGACGAGTCGTGGCGATCCAGCATGGACGGGCGATCTTCAACCTGCAGGCCAGCTTCCACACCGATGAACCGGGTCTCGATCACCAGATCCAGATGCCAGACGGCCTGCCCGACCCTGAGTCACTACCCGACTTCAAGACCAGGATGGAACCGTTCCGCGAACAACTCGGCGACTGGTACGACCGACCACGGCCGATCGATGTCAGATATGTCGGGTCCGATCCTGTCTCGCGCCGGGGTGAGACAGCTGACAGCCAGTGGGTGTGGCTGCGCGCCGATGGCCCACTCCCCGACGATCCGGTGCTGCACAAGTGCATCTTGACCTATGCGAGCGATATGACCCTGCTCGACACCACCTTGTTGCCCTTCGGGCTCTCCTGGGAGAACCCGAACCTGCAGATGGCGAGCCTGGACCATGCCATGTGGTTCCACCGACCGTTCCGTGCCGATGAGTGGCTGCTCTACGACCAGACCGCCCTGTCATCGTCATCGGCGCGCGGCCTCGCCGGCGGAGCGATCTTCACCCGAGACGGCACCTTGGCGGTCAGCGTGGTCCAAGAGGGTCTCACCCGCTTGACTGATGGGGGATGAAACCCCAGCGGATCCCCACCCGTCTGCGATGGACTGCTGCCGCGCTGGCCATGGTCGGTGCGAGCGCAGCGCTGAGCGCCTGCTCATCGTCTGACGACGCACCCGTCACCCCGGACACTGTCGAGACCACCGACACTGTCGATGATGCGACGACGAGCACCGAATCCGTCGATGTGTCGCCTGAGGCTGAGTCCGGCGTCGACGACGAATTGGCGATCCTCGATCGCCCATCACCACTCGCCGATGGCGCCCCCGATGTGATCGCCACCGAGATCGCAACCACCACGCAGCCGATCGGTTTCGCGCTGCGACCCGGCGACGATCGCCAGTTCGTCATCGATCAGGACGGCGGGATCATGGCTGTCGACACCGATACGGGCGCTGTCGAGGAGGTCGGAGATCTGCGTGCCCTCACCGCAGCGCGCGGCGAACAGGGTCTGTTGGGCCTGGCCTTCTCCCCCGATGGCGATCGCGCCTATGTGAACCACACCGACCTCGACGGTGACACCGTCATCGCCGAGTACCGCGTCGACACCGACGGTCAGCTGGACCCCGGATCACGTCGGGTGCTGCTCGAGATCGAACAGCCCTTCGGCAACCACAATGGCGGCCGGGTCGTCATCGGCCCCGACGCCATGCTCTACATCGGGATGGGTGATGGCGGGTCGGCCGGGGACCCCTTGCGCCTCGCCACCGACCTGACCAGCCTCCACGGTGCACTCCTGCGCATCGACCCGACCCCCACAGCAGACGCCCCGTACCAGATCCCCGCCGACAACCCCTACCTCGGCGTCGAGGGAGCACGACCCGAACTGTTCGCGATCGGCCTTCGCAACCCATGGGGCTTCGGCTTTGATGAGGTGACCGGGGATCTCTGGGTTGCCGATGTGGGACAGAACGACTACGAGGAACTGAACCTGGTGCGCGCCAGCGCCGATGGCACCGTCGCCGGTGCCGGTGTGCATTTCGGCTGGAGCGCTTTCGAGGGGCTCAGTGAATTCAACGACGATGTCATCGTCACCGACCACCACCGTCCGGTGCTGGTCTATCAACACGGCGAGCGCGGATGTTCGATCACCGGCGGCGATGTCTACCGAAACGGCTCGATCACCGAACTCGAGGCCGCCTATGTGTTCAGCGACTTCTGCTCGGGTCGGCTGTGGGCATACGACGCCGACGCTGATATCGAGGTCGAACTGCTCCGACTCGATCAGGTCGCAGCGGTGTCACGGGGTCCCGATGACGAGATGTGGGTGGCTTCGCACAACGGGACGATCTGGCGGATCGATCGTCACGGGGCTCAGTGATCGCTCAGCGACGCACGCCCATGAACATGCCCTTGAGGGCGTCATAGTGCTCGATCACGTGACCGGCGCCGAGCACGACCGCTTCGAGGGGCACATTGGACATGCGCACCGGGACCTGGGTTTCGCGCTCGATGCGCGCTGCGAGTCCGCGGAGCAGGCCGCCACCGCCGACGAGGTACATCCCGCGCATCAAGAAGTCCTGGGACAGCTCAGGCGGCGCCTTGGCCAGGCACCGGACCACCGACTCGATGATCGCCGACACGACCTCTTCGATCGCGCCCCGGACCTCTTCGGGGTGCAAGATGACCGTCTTGGGCAGGCCGGTCATGAGATCGCGACCGCGCACCTCGGCTTGGCGCTCATGCTCGGTCGGCATTGCCGACCCGATCGCCATCTTGATCTCTTCAGCAGTGCGTTCACCCACGGCGATGCCGTGTTCGCGCCGCACATAGCCCTGGATCGCGGCATCGATGTCGAAGGACCCGACCCGCACCGCCTCGAGTGCGACGATGCCTCCCAGGCTGATCACCGCTGTCTCGGTCGTGCCGCCACCGATATCGATGACCATATTGCCGATCGGCTCATCGATGGGCAGATCGGCGCCGATCGCAGCCGCCATCGGCTGTTCGATCAGGTTGGCATCAGCAGCACCGGCGCGTCGTGCCGCGTCGGTCACGGCGCGTCGCTCCACCTCGGTGATCGCCGATGGCACACAGATCACGACCTTGGGACGCGAGAACCGGCTGAGGCCGACGCGCTGCAGCAGCAGGCGAATCATGCGCTCGGTGATCTCGAAGTCGGTGATCGCACCACCGCGCAGCGGCCGCACCGCCACGATGTATCCCGGTGTGCGCCCGATCATCTGCCAGGCCTCCCGGCCGGTCGCGAGCACTTCGCCGGTCTGGCGGTTGAGGGCGATCACCGATGGCTCGTTGAGCACGATGCCACGGCCCTTCATGTACACCAAGGTGTTGGCGGTGCCGAGATCGATGGCGAGGTCACGAGCCATCGGGCGCCCCTGAGGTGCTCTGCGTCGAGGTATCGGCCGACGACTGATCCGACCATGCACCCTCGTCGTTGTCCGAACCGTTCGAGTCACTCGCTGGAAGTGCGGAGTCGGCGGCCGTGTCGGACTCCTCGGAGGTGGCGTCGCTGGAGGCGCCCGCCACAGTGCTGGCGTTGGCCGTCTGCACCCCGGCCGTTGCGGACTCGGATCGCTGGGTGATGACGGTGCGGCGCGATTCAGCGGACAATGCATCGATCTGACGTCGGAACTGCGTCACCGGATCGGCGGGGCGACGACGAACCATGACGATCGCCCCGACGCCCGCCGCAACGAAGGCCATCAACGCAGCGAGTGCACCGATCACTCCGACGAGCCCCGTCGCTGTGAGGCCGAGGGGACCGAATCGCTGAGACGAGAGCCCGCGAACTCCTCCACCTCGAGCGGTGCAGCCGAACCGGTTCCCCAGTCCTCACCGCCGTCCCAGACCTCGTGTTTCCAGATCGGCACCGTTGCTTTGAGGGCATCGATGGCGAAGCGGGCAGCCTCGAAGGCCTCAGGCCGATGGGGTGCTGAGACCGCGACGACCACCGAACTCTCGCCGAGTTCGAGACGGCCGGTGCGATGCAACAATGCGATGCGGCCGATCTCGGACCACTGACGCCTGGTCTCGGCGGCCACGGCCTCGAGTTTCGGGATCACCTGCTCCTCGTAGGCCTCATAGGTCAGGAATTCGACCCCGTCGCGGCCCTCGGCGTGGTCGCGCACGGTGCCGCTGAACAGCACCACTGCGCCACAATCTGGCTGCACGGCCCATTCGTAGACCTCGCCGATCGGCAGCGCAGTCTCCTGCAGGCCGAGCCAGAGATCTCCGTGGGTGGACACGGCTCGTATCGTACCGCGCCGGGGACCAACACAACCGGTGTCGCGCCCAGCTCAGGCGATCGCAGAGGTAATGTCTCGATGTCGTGGTCTCCGGTCCGATTCCCCCGCATGAGCGCTCATGGCGTCATCCCTCAGAACTCGCCGCTGAATCGCGTCGTATCGTGGCCGCCGAGACCCAGAGCCGCCAGGGCCGCTTCATCGCTCTCGGCCTCGGTATGACGGGAATGCTGGCCATCGTGGCCGCGATCGTCCTCGTCACCCCATCGGTCCTCGAACCGTCACTGGACTCAGCGTCAGAGATCGCTGATCTGCGAACGACACCGGCGATCACCCTCGAGCCGGGATCCGCTCAACCCGACCGGGACAACCCGACGGCGCCGGCGATCGGAGCCACCGAGGTCGATCCTGACAGGTCTCGGAATCAGTCCGGAGCAGAGACCGGCGAGCCGCCACCGAGCGTGAACGACCCCGACCACGGGGCATCGGACCAACCGATCGATCGCTCCGCTGGTGGCGATCAGACCGGCGATGCTGGGGACACACCGTCTGACCAGTCGACGCCGACCGATCCGGCTGAAACCACGCTGGACCGACCGGATGAGAACTCAGCCACCGACGATGAGCGCGATGGCGATCGTCGCGCACCATCGGTGGCTGCGGATCCCGCGATGGCCCCCCTGGCCACACCGCTCGCTGCCGGAGGCCTCGGTGTTGTGGCTGCGAGCGCGATCCGCCAGGTGATGTCACTGGGCGCCCAGATCGGTGACCGCCTCGGAAATCTGGACTGGGAACTGCCGTTCACGATCGATATCCGACTCGCCGATGGGACCATCACCGAGGCCGATGTCCTCGATCCCGGTGGACAGGACACTCCGGCGTTGATCAGGCTCCCAGCCGAAATGGACGTCGACGGCTATCGCCCATCGGTGGCCGAGCCCCGACCAGACGACATGGTCACCGTACTGGCCGAGGATCCAATCGTCCTGCGCTTCGCGGACCTGACCGACCTCGATCCATCGACCATCCATCGTGGCACTGCGATCATCGACCGACAGGGCCGCCTCCTCGCACTCTGCGAACATGCTGAGGCTGCGAACGCCACCTCAATCCACATCGTGATGCTCAATCGGGTCGACTTCGGCGCGTCCGCGACCACGCGAACAGACTCACCGCCGCCGAGATTGCAGCGACGATGACCGCGACGAGGCCACCGAGCGCCAGTTCCTGGCGTCGTTTCGGCGTGATCGTGGTCCACCAACGACCCTCGGTCCCCTCCACATAGACCTGTTCGTTGGTCACCGTCGGCCGCCAACCACAGGCCTTGAGTTTGTCATTGGCAACCGACCAGGGGAACTGGGTGTACGAGCGCAGACCCGGTGGGATCGGCCCGCGCTGGAATCGCCAGCGCAACGCCTCGACGACCTCCGCAACTCGATCGGGCAACGGCACGCGCAGTTCATCGCCGGTCAGCGCCAAGAGACGCTCGCCCGGAATCCATCCGTCGGGAGCGACGTTGAACACACCGTCGAGCCGCTCGCGCACCCCGAGCTCCACTGCGGTGGCGACATCGTCGAGATGGACGAACTGTGATCCCGGCCTGGAGTGTGCGAACCGTTGACCGAATCCGGCTGCGAGAGCTCGCGCCAGACTCGAGGATCCATCGGCGGCCATCGGGATCGCAGGTCGCAGCACCGTTGCACTGCGACCGTCACCGCTATGCCGCCACCGCTCGACGAGTAGTTCGGCGGTGGCGAGCTGCCGGGCGTAGATGAAGCGGGGATCAGGCCGCAAGATGGCCTCTTCGGTGAGGGGAACCGGATTGTTGGGAGCCGCACCGTAGGCCATCGCCGAGGAGACCAGGACCAGATGGTCAGCACCGACCGATGACGCCATCGAGACGAGCCGATCCGCTGCCACGGTCGCACTGCGCCGTCGCCTCGCCATCGCGTCATGGTCTCCGACGGAGAGCTCCACCACGATGTCGAACCGGCCCGGGTCGACCGCAACAGCACCATCGGGGTCAACGCGACCGTCGTCGAGAACCACCTCGTGGTCATCCAACAGCGCTGCCACCCGATCGGCGAGGGTTCCCGAACCACGCACCAGTACCCGAGCCACGGCCGGATCGGCCATGGGGAGCACGGCGGTCGAGGACATGCCCC
>SKFX01000201.1 GCA_007117775.1 Ilumatobacteraceae bacterium | reverse complement strand
GGCATCGCGTGAGCCGGCACGCACAGGTGCCTGCCGAGAAGTCCCCGCTGGAGTGCCGTGGAGAACCTCCGCTCTCGACGACTGCCGATGCGAGCTCAGGTCCAGTCGTCGAACGGGTTGTACGCGAGCTCCCAGAGGTGCCCGTCAGGATCGGCGACGTACCCCGAGTATCCACCCCAGTCGGTGGCTGCGGGATGCTTCACGACGGCCGCCCCTGCGGTGAGGAAGCGCTCGTACGCACGGTCGACGTCCGCCTCGGATGGCTCGTTGTGCGCCAGCGTGATGCCGCGGAACCCGGGGACCTGCGGAACCGTCGGTAGCCCGGCGTCGGCAGCCAGATCGTCCCAGCCGTACAGCGCAAGGACGGCGCCGTCGAGCTCGAAGAAACTGATATTGCTACCGGGCTCAGCAGGGATAGACGACCAGCCGAGCGCCTCGTAGAAGCTGCGAGCGCGGCCGAGATCGCGGACACCGAGGGTGACGACGGACAGCTTCGGACGCATACCGTGAGCCTAGGCACAAGCTCCTGCGCCCACAGGAGAGCACGCCGCACAACTGCCATGGAGCTTCCGGTTGAATCACGACAGCAGACAGCGGAACGGGAACGTCGCCTACGGCGCCGACAGTGCTGCCCTCGGCTGCGTTGCACGCGCTGCGCAAATGCAGCGGCCTACCAACATCGGACAAGGCTGTGCCCATGGCATCCAAGCGGCTCGGTCGCGATGGTCGGATCAGTGGTGTGCGAAGGAGTCCATGATGTGGTGACAAGGGTGTGCGAACTAGTCTGCGGTGTGTGACGACAGAACGCGAGATTCTGACCTGGGAGATGTTCGGCGTTGCATCGCGCGAACTGGCGCAGATGATCGCCGATGACGGGTATGACCCCGACATGATCCTGTCGATTGCCCGGGGTGGCCTGCTCATCGGTGGTGCACTCGGGTATGCGATGGGGGTCAAGAACACCTACACGATGAACGTCGAGTTCTACACCGGTGTCGACGAGCGCCTCGAAGTGCCCCAGATCCTGCCCCCGGCCCCGGATTTCGTGGATCTCCACGATGCCCGTATCCTCATCGCCGACGATGTCGCCGATACCGGCCGCACCCTCGAGAGCGTGCAGGCATTCTGTGCCGGCAAAGTGGCCGAGGTCCGCACCGCCGTGCTGTATGAGAAATCGCATTCGTTGATCCAGTGCGAGTACGTCTGGCGCAAGACGGATCTGTGGATCAACTTCCCGTGGAGCGATCAGCCACCGGTGATCGATCGCGACCACGTCGTGCTCGACGCCTGATCGGCTCCTGATCGACCCGGCTTCAGGTCGCCAACTGTGCGCTGCGCAATCGGTGGGTGAGCGTCTCTGGGGGGATGACTCCGATGAGTCGCTCAGCGTCCCAGACCGTGACCACCGGGCGGCGCGGGTCCATCCGCACCAGCACCGAGGAGAGGTCGTCATCGAGTGAGGCGTGGATCTCTTCGGTGAGCGGTGACATCACCTCGGGCAGCGTCACATGACCGCGGCGCTCCTCGGGGATCTGCCACAGATCCTGCTCGAGCACGATTCCTTGGGGTGTGCCGTGTTCGTCGGTGACGACGACCGCCCCGGCATTGCCGAGTCGCTGACGCTCCCAGAGCATGGTCGCGGCATCGGTCGAGGGTCCCGCATAGGCCAATCCGAACCAGGTGAGGTCACCGACGCTGGTTCCCGCAAGGCGCGCCAGGAGGCCAGCGGTCACCTGCTCGGCGCGAGCCGTCATGGCGATGAAGGCGCCGGTGATGACCAGGAACAAACCCGGCCCGCCCGAGAGCGTCAACCAGAGACCGAAACCGGCCAGTGCCCAACCGAGGAGATTGCCCGCTCGTGCCGCCTCGCGCGACGCCCGGTAGCGGTCACCATGGCGTCCCCAGCGGACGGCTCGCACGATGCGACCACCATCGAGCGGGGCGCCCGGCAAGAGGTTGAAGACGGCGAGGATGCCGTTGACAAGGCCCAACCAGCCGATCATCGACACCAGATTCGCATCGAGCGGTGTCGTCACCAGCCATGACCATGCCACGAGTGCCGTGACGGCGATCGAGGCACTCACCATCGGTCCGGCCGCCGCAATGACCCCTTCGGCACGCGGTGTCGGGGACTCGCGATCGAGTCGGGCGACACCGCCGAGGGCCCATAACTCGATCGAGCGCGTCTGCACGCCGTAGTGCCGGGCGGTCAGCGCATGGCCGAACTCGTGGGCGAGGATCGAAGCCAAGAAGGCGATCACGCCGATCGCAGCCACCGGCCACGAGAGGTTGTCGGCGAGGCCGACTCCCAAGATGACGGCGATCAACAGCACACTCCAGTGGGCATTGACCGAGATACCGGCCCATCTGCCGAGGCGAAGCGATCCTGTGAACATCTCTTGATCCAACCCTCAATCTAGGCCCCTCATTCCCGTTCGCCGGGCCGTGGACCGCTTCAGGCGTCGAGTCGGTCGGACCCGAGCACCACCGCGGCGCAGTTGCGGCCACTGGCGCCCCAGACTCCGGCACCCGGAAACGTCGCAGCGCCGGTGAGGAACAGTCCGGGGATCATGGTCTCATACGCGGTGAGTTCGGGGTCGGGCGAGGCGAACACGGCGAGGGGCCCACCAGCGAAGCTGGTGGCATGCCCCGCGGGCAGGTGGAAGTCGCGTTCGTAGCGGTCTGGTGTCACGGCCCGCCACGTCACGATGTGATCCAGGAGTGGTTCTTCGAAGAGTTCCGACGCGATCTCCAACCAGCGCTCGGGTTCACGGGTCTGATCCCAGCGCTCATGGAAGCGATACGGCGTGAACAGTGCCTCGATGCTCAGCACATGATGACCCTCGGGTGTGCGCATGGTGGTGTCGGCGATGGTCGGGATATTCACCAACAGCGCGGGGCGTTCGAGGATTCGACCCTCGGCGATGAGGTGGAATCCGCGATCGATCTCGACGAGATCCGGCGCCACCACCGTCGTCGGGCCGGGCTGGCGGCCACCATCGCGCAGATGGGGCACCTCTGAGATGATGGCATCGATCTTCGACTCGTAGCCCTCCTGGGGCTGTTTGGTCCGCCAACGTTCGATGAGGCCGGCTGCGCTCACTGGAGGCGTCTGCAACCACTCCACCAGGGTGCGGCGCGGATCGCAGGCCGAGATGACCACCGGAGCCTCGATGGTGGTGCCATCGCGCAGTGCGACACCGCGGACCGATCGGCCATCGCAGATGATGCGATCGACCATCGACGAGGTGCGCAGTTCGCCGCCGGCGGCGAGGAACGACGCGCAGACGGTGTCGGTGACCGCCCCCGAGCCGCCGATGGGTCGGCCGACCCGGCCGACATGTCGGATGGCATGGGTGAGTGCTCCGAGGCCGGTTCCGGGGAACTCCGGACTGATGCCCCACACCATCGGGCCGGTCACCGCCGCGGTGGCGCTCAGCGACTCATGGGTGAAGAATGATCGCAGGATGTCAGCCGCGCTGCGTCGACTCCATCTCAGGAGATTGGGCACACCGGCGAGGCGCTGGCGCAGAGCGGTTCGCATCAGGGCCCGCCGTGTCGGCACCTCGTTCGCAGCCCGCAGTACCAGCTCGGCGATCGGTCGGGCGGCGTTGATGTAACGCCGGTACCCGTCGACCTCGCCAGGGTGGACGCGTCGCAGTTCGTCGATCGTGCGATCGACATCGTGATAGTGGTCCCAGGCTCCGCCCGATGACCATGAGAGATTGATCTGGGATGGCTCGACATCGACGTAGGCCAGGCCGTGGTCGCTGAGGCCGAGTTCGTCGATGACCGGTGTGGTCCGCAGTGTCAGATGGTCACAGTTGCAGATATTGACCACCGCTGAGCCGAACGGTTCTGATGCCGCCGTGCCGCCGACTTGGGTGCGTGCCTCGAGCAGGAGCACCCGCACACCCGCCCTGGCCAGATACGCAGCGCAGATCAGCCCATTGTGGCCGGCTCCGATGATGATGGCGTCGTAGCTGTCGCTGGACGGGCCAGCGGGCATCGGGCTTTCGGGGGTCGGGGCGAACACGTCGGACACCTCAGCATCATCCATCATCGCTAGGGTGCACTCGTGACCCGAATACCACGACGTTGGGCGAACCTGCGCGGTCCGGAGGTTGCTGAACGCATCGGCCCCGACAGTATCGCCATCGTGGCGATCGGAGCCATCGAACAGCATGGCCCGCACCTGCCACTCGACACCGATCTCGTGATCGCCGAGCGTGTGGCCACTGCTGCCGTCGACGCAGCCGGCGATGAACTGGATCTGTGGTTGTTGCCATCGATCGCCTACTCCAAGTCCAATGAACACGCCTGGGCGCCGGGCACGATCTGGCTGTCGCCAACGACGATGCTGGCGATGCTCGAGGAACTCGCAGCGTCGGTGGCGGCGACGAAGTGTCGTCGCCTGGTGCTGTTCAACGGCCACGGTGGCAATTCCGCGCTGTTGGCTGTGGCGTTGCGTGAGATCCGGTTGAAGCACGGTCTGCTGACCTTTCTGGCCCATCCGGCCATGCCCGTCGATCAAGGCGGTGCATCGGGAGGTGACGAACTGGGGATGGGCATCCACGCCGGGGTCGATGAGACGTCGCTGATGCTCTACCTGGAGCCCGATTCGGTGGAGATGTCCCAGGCGGCGCGCGCCGTGCCGGAGCATTTGGCCGCCAATGACCATGTTCGCTTCGGTGGGCGGGTTGTGTTCGGATGGCTGTCCAATGATTTCGGGGCATCCGGGGTGATCGGCGATCCGACATCGGCGACCGCGGCGCGCGGCCAGGAGCTCTTCGAGGGCGCGGTCGCTGACTTCACGTCGGCACTGATCGAGATCAGCGACTTTCGGCACTGATCGCAGTCGCCTCGACCGTCGGAGCGCTGTGCGCATCGCAGATGCGATCCGAGCCTAGACGCGACGCTGCCGGTGGAGGGCGGATCGGCCTCCACCGGCAGGTCAGCGGGTGGGCTCACCGGATCAGATCCGGCGAGGAGTGGCATCAGCTCGTGGCCGATGCCATCTGATCAGTACCCGATCGACGGATCGATGAACTCATTCGTGACGATCACCTCAGCGGTGACGCCCTCGGGCACCTCGAGACCGGCCTCGGTGATCCTCTCGATCATCGTGTTGAGCCGGTCGAGATCCATATCGCCAGCGGTGTCGTTGTGGCCGTTGCCGACGATCTCGAGCTCGAGCATGGTCGCGACCGCGTATTCGGCCACACCGGGGCTGTAGGTCCAGAAGTCGGCGAACTCCTCGACGACGTCGACGATCATCGCGTTGGTCCGCTCAGGCGAGTTGATGAACTCCACCGCTGAGCGCTGCACGATCGGGACGAAGAGTTCCAGACACGGGCGCAGTTCCTCGAGATCGGCGGGCTTGACGCCAAGGGTCTGTGAGTACCACTGGTACCCGGCGTCGTGGAGTGTCTGAAAAGCGGGGAACTTGCC
Organism: Ilumatobacteraceae bacterium; assembly: GCA_007117775.1. Lineage (GTDB taxonomy): Bacteria > Actinomycetota > Acidimicrobiia > Acidimicrobiales > Ilumatobacteraceae > CSBr16-110. The sequence continues at coordinate 6,973 of SKFX01000201.1, read as the reverse complement.
GTATTCGGTGAAGCTGTTCTCGTATTCCCACGGCTCGTTGGTGGCGAACCCCTGCTGTGCGATATCGCCCTCGGCGATGAATCGTGCCGGTGATCCGTCATAGGACGGATCGATCTGATCCTCTGACCAGAGCCCCTCGGTCACGAACACCTGTGAGAAACCGCCGCCACCGAAGATGTTGATGGTGACACCAGCCTCGCCGAGATCAGCGATGGTCTCGATATCGGGATAGACATCGGGATCCCACATGATGATCTGCGGGTTCTTCTCCAGCGGAGCGACCACCGAGATCAGCGGCGCGGACTCCCAGGTCAGCGTGCCCTCATCGAGGGTTGAGAAGCCGAGGTGGATGCTGTCATCGGAGTACATCTGCACCCGCGGTGAGGCGAAGCCGATGGCTGGGCCGCCGGTGCGGACCTCGACCTCGATCCCGGTGTCGACGCCCTCGGACACCAGGGTCCCCGAGACGGTCTTCTCAGAGGTATTGATGGTGTAATCGTCGCCGATGAGGTTGTAGACGGCGCCGTACTCGGACTCTGGGAACCAGTCGGTCTGGATGACCAGTGGCGACGGGCAGACATCGGCCAGCACGCCGGCTGCTGCCTCACCGTCGGTCTCGGTGGTCACGAGATCTTCGGCGGTGTCGACGTCATCGGCTGCATCATCGTCACCGCCACACGCTGCGAGCGCGAGGCCGAGTGCGACGGCTCCGGCGAAAAGCCGGTTGGTTCGGGTGGTTTTCATGGTTCCTCCGGGGTTTGGGTGATCGTGGAATGGGGAAATGTTGAGAGGTGGGAACGGCTGGATCAGGTGCCCGACGAACTCGGGTCGTACCATTTGCCGACGGCACGGTTCTGCAGCCAGCCAAAGAACCAGAACACGCAGACGCCGAGCGCAGAGGTCATGATCACGGCCGCGAGCAACTCCTCGCCCTGGAGGCGGTTGGCGTAGCGGCGGAGCAATTGGCCGATTCCGACATCACCGCGACCGAAGAAGAAATCGCCGACGACGGCGCCGATGACCGACAGTCCTGCTGAGATGCGCAGACCGGCGAAGATCGCCGGCAGCGCCGCGGGGAACATCAGTTTGCGCAGTCGGGTCAGTCGGGAGGCGTGGTGCAGTGTGAAGAGGTCATGGGCGCCCCGTTCAGCCGATTGCAGGCCAAAGAGGGTGTTCACAATGATCGGGAACAGTGCGATGATGACACAGACCACCACCCGCGAGGTCTGGCCGGTGCCGAACCAGAATGAGATCAACGGGACGATCGCAAGGATCGGGATGGCCTGCAGCGTGACCATATAGGGGAAGATCGCCCGCTCGGCGAGCTTGGTCTGGCTCATGATCACTGCGATCGTCATGCCCAGGACGATCGCGATGGCGAGGCCGATCAGAGCGACACGGGCGCTCGAGACGAGACCTGAGAGGATCTCAGAGAACGTGGAGGTGTCCAAGAACCCCTTCTCGATGACCTGGTGCGGAGGCCGCAGCAGGAAGCGTCGGCGCTCCGCGAGCACGAGATACGAGATCGCGTACCACAACCCCAAGATGCCGAGGCCCAGGAGAAACGGCGGCAGCACCACCGAGCCGATCTGGCGTCGACGGTTTGACGTCGTCCCGATCGGCGTCGCAGGCGTCGGCGCAGGCTCCGAAGGCATCTCCGATGTCGCCGCCGGGTCGGTGTCGGACGGGCTGAGCGTCATGAATGGCCTCCTCGCAGGGCGTGGGAGATCTCACCGCTCAGTCGGGCGAACTCTGGTTCGAAACGCAGGTCGCGGGGCCGGGGGTAGTCGAAGGGCACCTCGAACTCGGCAACGATGCGTCCGGGTCTGGCCGACATGACGAGCACCCGTGAACTCATGTAGACGGCCTCAGAGATCGAGTGGGTGATGAACAGGCCGGCGAAGCCCTCCGCGACGAAGAGCCGCTGTGTCTCCTCATTGAGATGCTCCCGGGTGATCTCATCGACGGCACCGAAGGGTTCGTCGAACAGAAACACCGGTGGTTTCAGAGTCAGGGTCCGCGCCAGCGACGCACGCATCTTCATCCCACCCGACAGGGCCCGTGGATAGTGGTTCTCGAAACCGGCGAGTCCGACGGTCTGGATCGCCTCCGTGGCCAGTCGCCCACGTTCAGCGGCGTCGAAGCCGTGCAGTTCCGCGAGCAGTTCGACATTGCGCTGGACGGTCCGCCATGCCAGCAGTGTGGCGTCCTGGAACACATAGCCGAGGCGCTCCCGATCGACCTCGACGGTGCCTGCGGTGGCTTCGAGCAGACCGGACGCGATCTTCAGCAATGTCGATTTGCCGCAGCCTGATGGTCCGACGACCGTCACGAACTCGCCGCGCTCGACGCTGAACGAGACCCGGTCGATTGCCTCGGTGCCGTCGGGGAACACCATCGAGATCTCATTGAACGCCAGGCTGCCGGCCGACGGACGCAGTGATGATGCCGCGTCAGCAGAGGTCGACGTCACGGTGTCCTCCAGGTTCGTGAGCCCGACTCAGTGGCCGGGCGAGTTACACGATCGATACCCCAACCCTAGTCGCTGGGCCGGTTCGCGCCCGTCACCGACATCAAGCGTTCACAAAGCCCGATCAGACCGCCCAATGCGGCAGCCATGATTCAGGCACCGGAATCGGCTGGACATGGGTCACAAGACGCTGTCCGGGTCGCATCAGATGCAGCAGCATTGCCGGGGTCTCATCGGTGTACGCCGGATGGCCATCACCGATCTCGAGGGCCAGTTGCGCTCCGGTGCTGGGCGCACAGATTGCGACGGTGTTGCCGATCGGCGAGGTGATGAATCGATGCAGGTGTCCGCACAGCACACCGACGACATTGCGGTGCCGCTCGAGCACGGTGTCCTCGGCCTGCGCATCGGTGAGGCCCATGGCATCCATCTGTTCGAGACCGGTGCTGAAGGGAGGATGATGCTGCATGATCAGGACATCGCGTCCGGCGAGGTTCGACAGCACACTGTCGAGCCATGCCAGTTGGCGTTCGCCCAGTTGGCCGTCGTGGCGTCCCGGAATCGTCGTATCGAGGCCGACGACGATCAGTGAATCGACCTCGGCCACGAATGCGTGTTGGTCTGCGTCCATCGCCTCCAAGATTCGTACCCGGCCATCATGCGTCGAATCACCGGAGCGATCATCTGCAGAGGGGTGGCCGAAGCCGAGTGAGGCGCATGCTCGACGCTCGTCATGGTTGCCGGCGACGAACAGTGCCGGAGGTATGAGGCCGCTGAGGAGGCTGCGCAACTGGTCGTACTGGCCGGGTGTGGCGTCGTTCACGAGATCGCCGGTGGCGATCACGAGGTCGGGTCGGGGTGTGTGGTGGTTGATGGCGTCGATTGCACGTCGCAGCCCAGCTGCGGTGTCGACGCGCCCGGAGAAGATCTCGCCGGGATCGAGGATGTGGAAGTCGCTGATATGGGCGATGAGCATGCTGTGAGCCTATGGGCACACCCGAGCCGCTATGAGGGGATCGTGAGTGGCTCGCGCCGCGCCGGGCCGCGTAGGTTGGCGAGATGACCGGCCTCGATGATGCACCAGGTTCCGCAGCTCGCAGTGGAGTTGGTCGGTCGGTATCGACGTGGTTGGTGGATGGTCTCGGTGTCGATGGCGCGAGAGTGGATATCGAGGTGGTCGATGGTGTGGTCGCAGCGATCGAGCCCGCCGGCACCCAGCCGAGACGCGATGGTGGTGTCGACCTCGACGGTCGGCTGGTCATCCCATCGCTCGTGGAGCCCCACGCGCACCTCGACAAGGCGCTGACGGCAGACCGGGTGCCGAATCCGGCCGGTGATCTCATGGGAGCCATCGATGGGTGGATCGCGGCGGCCCGGGCCGGTGAGTTCACCCCTGCCGATACCGAGGTGCGAGCCACACAGGCCATGGAGGCGCTGCTGTTCAGTGGTGTGACGCGTATCAGGACCCATGTCAATGTGGGTCGCGATGATTCGATCGACGCGCTACGAGCGCTGCAGCGAGCTGCTCAGGGCTTCGATGGTCTGATCGACGTGGAGATCGTGGCGCTCACGGCATCGCCGATGACCGGGGTCGACGGTGCCGATAATCGAACCGCTCTGCTTCGAGCGGTCGAGGCTGGCGTTGACCTGATCGGCGGCTGTCCTCACCTCGATGCCGATCCGGTCCGGATGATCGATGATGTCTTGGCGATTGCGACCGATGCCGGGCGCGGTCTCGACCTCCATGTCGATGAGACACTGGAGGTCGATGTGTTGACGCTCGAGACACTGGCCCAGCGCGTCATCGAGACCGGCTTCTCACTGCCGGTGACGGCGAGCCATTGCGTCAGTCTCGGCATGCAGCCGCCCGAAGTTCAGTCGCGTATCGCTGCGGTGGTGGCCGAGGCCGGAATCACGGTGGTGACGCTGCCACAGACGAACCTGTTCCTGCAGGGCCGCGAGCACACCCATGCGGTCCCGCGTGGTCTCACCGCCATCGGAGCGCTGGTCGATGCTGGGGTGTCGGTGGTCGGTGGCGGCGACAATGTCGAGGACCCGTTCAACCTCTTGGGTCGCTCCGATCCGCTCGAGACCGCAGCGCTGTTGGTGATGGCGGGCCATCTCCGACCTGAGGCGGCATTGGCGATGGTGGTGGCGGCCCCGGGCGAGCAGACGGCCGGGGTCGATGATCCGTTGACACTGAGGGTGGGTGCGGCGGCTGACCTCGTCGCGCTTGACGCCACATCGGTGCGCGGGGCGATCGCACGGGCACCAGCGGACCGCATGGTGCTGCGCGGTGGTGTCGTCGTCGCCGAGACACACCTGCAGCGCCGGACGATCCGCTGATACGACCGATCGCTGGAGGGGCCACAAGCTGCTCACCCGCGGCGGTGGGGCCCGGTCGAGTCCGGTCTGATATGCGATAGTGGGTGCTGAGCCAACAGGAGGGTTGTCAATGAAGGTCGGAGCGTTCTTCTTCGGTGGTGTCGAGATGTCCGATGCCGGTGCTGGCCCGCCCGATCCGACCGACCGGCGCTACAGCAACGACGAGTGCTGGAGGGCGACCCTCGATTACGTCAATTCAGCCATCGAAGCCGATCGGCTCGGGTACGACTCGTTCTGGACGACCGAGCACCACTTCCAATACGAAGGCTATGAGGTGATCCCCAACGGACTGCTGATCTCGGCGTGGATCGCGGCCCAGACCGAACGGATCCGACTCGGCGCGATGTTCAATGTCGTCCCACAGTGGAATCCGCTGCGCCTCGCTGAGGATTTCGCCACCCTGCACAATCTGTCGGGAGGCCGCGGCATGCTCGGTGTCGGGCGCGGGACCGTGCCGCGTGAGGTCCTGCATCTCAACGACAAGGGCGTGTCGATCGGATCCCATGACAACCCGGACCAACAGGCCGCCGACGAGTTCAACCGAGAGATCTTCGAGGAGTCGATGGAGATCATCCGCCGCGCCTTGGCCGGCGAGACGTTCTCGTTCCATGGCAAACACTTCCAGATCCCGGTCCCCGGAATTCCTGACCGCGGCTCGACGGTCGAGTCGCTCACGCTGATCCCGCGCCCGGTGTATCCCTATGAGATCTGGCAGGCCGTCACCAGTCCTCCGACGCTCGAGTACGTTCCGGTCGTCGGCCACGGTGCGGTGTTCTGGAACCAGCATCATGCGTTCATCAAGCGATTCTGGGATACCTACGGTGAGCGCTACGCCGAGCACCATGGCACCGAACTGGCGGCCCATGACAAGCGGATGCTGGTGGTATCGGTTCGGATTGAGGACACCTATGAAAAGGCCGTCGAGACCGCGACCCCGGGACATGACGAGTTCTGGAAGTTCCTCGGACCCTACGGTTGGAGCCGCGGCTATATGGGTCCCGACGGCAAACCCGCGAAACCCGGTCTCATCCCGACCATCGAGGAGTCGATCGAGAACAAGACGATCCTGCTCGGCACGCCCGAACAGGTCGCAGAGCAGGTGCAGTTCTTCCGGGATCTGCTGGGTCTCGAGTATCTGACGATCTTCCCGCACCTCATTGGCGACCCCTATAAGAAGGCCGATGAGCAGATGGCCCGGTTCGCCGAAGAGGTGCTCCCGCTCGTCAACTGATGGCGCGATCAGCGACCGAGAACGCCGCCGATCACCGTGCGGGGATCTGCACCAGCCGCGAGCCGGTCGACTGAAGACCACGCCAGATGAGCATGGCCGAACGCCCCGCTCACACCGGAGGACTCGATCACCTCATGGCCGAGGCGCACCAGACCCTCGGCCCAACCGGAGGCGGTCTCGACCAGCACCGACGGGCTCGACTCGTCGGCCCAGGTGTCGAAGGCGTTCGCGCCCCGCAGTACCCACCTGGGCGCCGCGACGATATCGGTCGGGTTCTGGCGGTGGTGCGCCAGACGCGCCAAGAGCTGGGCCAGGATCTGGGGTTGTGCATCACCGCCCATCGTGCCGATGGCAGCGAGCCATGATGTCTCAGCACCAGACGAATCAGCGGTCGACGACACGGTGGTCGGTGACAGCGTATGTGCCGGTCGGCGGCCCGGGTGCAGTTCTGTGTGATGGCCGGGTCGCAGACTGAATCCGATCCCTCGATTGTGCAGGTTGATCGAGGTGGACGGCTCAACCAGCCATGAGCCGAACCCGGCTGCATTGGACTGGATCAGCGATACCGCCATCGTCGTATCGGCGGTGCTGATCGACGTGGTGTCGCCATCGTTGAGTCGAGCGCGGCGACGAGATGCATGATCGGAGGGGATGTGCCCGAGGCGACCGGCGGCGTACTCGAGCAGCGCTTGTCCATCAGCGGAGTCGGCCAGCACCTCGTCACGGTCCTCGCCGGCAGCCAGTGTGGCCTCGATCAACAGATGGGCCCAGAGCGGGTCGGTGGGATCGTCGGGGATGCCGATCGCGGCTGCGAGCGCGACAGTGGCCAGCGTCAGGTAGCCCTGGGAGTTGGGTGCTGCGGTGTTGATCGTGCAGTCCCAGAGATC
>SKFX01000027.1 GCA_007117775.1 Ilumatobacteraceae bacterium | reverse complement strand
GCCGGTCCAGACGGACCGGCAGGACCCTGATCACCGCCGCCACCGGTGACGTAATAGCCGGCCACATCGACCAGCACATGAGTGTTGGGGCCCGCACGACCATAGGCGTCATAGGTCAACTCGATCGCCCCCGACGCCGAGAGCGACACCGTCACCGAATTGGGCACCACTGCGCCAGCGTCGAAGTTCAGACTCGAGGTCGTCGGCGCACCGGCAGCACCCGCAGGCCGGACCGACAAGAACCCCGCCGCCTCGGGGCCGACCGCGGTGACATTCAGCACCACTGCCGTCGCGCCACTCGGCACCACGACCGCCGCAGACCCATTCGGTCGCGCAATCGCGCCGGTGATCTGCAGATTCTGCGACAGACCCGACGCCAACGGCTGAGCCACACCGAACCCCGAACGGCTGTCGGCGACCCGTTCGGGTGAGATGGGCACGAAACTGCTCGGACTCTGCGACGCCGCTGTCGCCAAACCCAGGCCGCCAGCCCCGACGGCGAGGGCGACCCCCACCAACAGTGTCCCCGGTTGACGACCAAGTCTCATCTCATCTCTCCCCGGAACTCTTCTCTGGACTCTTCGAAAATATGATTCTTATAACTTACCACATGTTTGTCTTGATATTCATAATAGAGTTGTCATCCAGCTGACGTCCGTGCTGCGAGACGTCACAGCGTTGGGCGAACTCAACCACCGAGGTCAGGATCCCCGTTGCGCGGCATCAGAGCATCATATTTTTGATGTTATGATGCCTCCATGCGGACCACCGTCACGCTCGACCCCGATACCGCACAGATGATCCAGCGTCGGATGCGTGAACGGCGCCAGAGCTTCAAACAGGCGCTCAACGACACGATCCGTGAAGCGGCCACTGGCGGTGGCGAGCGCAACGCCTTCTCCACCGAGACCGCCGATCTCGGCGCCGCTCGGATCGACTTGGACCGCGCCCTGCAGATCGCAGGCGCACTCGACGATGCCGCCATGCTCAGACGTCTCGACACGTGACCGTGATCGCCAACCCGTGACCGTCTATCCGAACCCCGGGCGCGCACCGGCCATCGCATGATGTATCTGGTCGACACCAACGTCTTGATCTATGCCGTGAACACCTCGGCACCTCACCATGAACGGTCGCGCTCGTGGTTGGATCGCTCGCTGTCAGGTGACGCAACCGTCGCATTCTCCTGGGTCGCTCTGCTGGCGTTCGTGCGGTTGGTGACCAAGACCGAGGTCTTCGCCTCACCACTCAGCACCGACACCGCTCTCGAACGCGTCGAGGCGTGGATCAGCGCACCGACCGCCGTCGTGGTCGAGCCGACGTCTCGACATGCTCGCATCCTGGCATCGCTGCTGACACCGCTCGGCACCGCCGGCAACCTCACCAATGATGCCCATCTCGCAGCGCTCGCCATCGAGCACCACTGCACGGTGGTGTCGTTCGACACCGACTTCGCCCGGTTCAACGACGTCTCGTGGCGACTGCCCGAATCGCGAACCTGATCAGAGGACACCAGCCCGAATACCGCAGCCAGAACACCTCATGAACTGATCAGCCAGATCAGTCGATGACGGTGGAGCGGAACTTGGCCATCAGATGCGGGCCGGCAGCGATCGGTCCATAGCGCGGTGCCTCACCGGGGCCGAGGGCACCGGGCAGACATTCGATGACCGCATCCCAATTGGCGTTGTGGAAGAACGCGATCGACTGACGCCGCTGATCGGGCACCAGCACCCGATGCATCGTCGAGCGCCACCGGTCATTGGTCCAACGCGCCATCGCATCGCCGAGATTGACCACGAACGAACCCGGGACCGCGTCGACGTTCTGCCACGATCCATCGACGGCCTGGATCTGCAGGCCGGCCTGATCGGGATCGGCCAACAAGATGGTGAGCGTGCCGTAATCGGTGTGGGCACTGGCGCCGAGTCGCTCATCAGCGTGGTCGCACAGACCCATGGCCACGAGATCGTCGCGACCCGGATAGTCGAGCGCCCGCATGGCGCTGGTATGGCGATCGATGAGCGGCTCGAAGTGATCGGGGGGCATCTCGAGTGCGACGGCCATCATCGACAGCAACCGTGCCGCCAGATCGGCCATGGCGCGGTAGTAGGCCTCCCAGGCGGGCCGCAGACCGGCCGGATGCTCGGGCCACAGATTCTCACTCCAGGCGAAGCGCTCATCGGGATCGGTGATCTCATGGGTGGGAGGATCCACCGGACCGATGGCGTAACTCTGCTTGAGGTCCGGCACCGCATCCACCCCGATCGAACGGGTCAGGGTCTCACCTCCGAGCGGCGACCAGCCGTAGGGATCGCCGGCCTCGACCATGGCGACACGGGCGCGCTCTGGGACCGGCGCGTCGAAGAACGCCCGGGCACTGGACCATGCAGCGTCGATCACCTCGGGATCGATGCCGTGGCCGATGATCGTGAAGAAGCCGACCTGTTCGGCCGCGACCGCGATGGCGTCGATCGCGTCGTCGGCGGTCAGGTCGATCACCGGAACCCAGCTCACGGGGCCACGATAGATGCATCGGGCTGACCTGCCGGTGTCCGGTCGAGCACCTCCGGCTGACCTGATGCGGCAATGACATTCTGGCATCCGCAGATTGCAGAGAACAGATCTCTGTCACACCCGCCTGAGAGGGTGGACCCATGACAGATCAGCCACCGACCACACCGCCATCGATGCCACCTCCTCCCAGTCCGGTACCGGACAACGGGTCACCGACACCCGATACCCAGCCGGCATGGTGGCGCCGACGCTTCGCCAAGCTGCCGGTATGGGCCTGGGGCGGTATCGCAGCAGTGATCGCCGTCGCCGTGGTGGCCAATGGTGCTGACGACGAGGACGCGCAGGAATCGCCACCTGCCGCCGAGACCACGGTGGCGGACACTGAAACGACCGTCGAGGCGACCACGGAGACCACCGACGCAACCGAGACGACCGAGGTGGAGACCACGACAACCCTGGCGGAGCCCACGACCACCGTTGCAGAGACCACGACCACCGAAGCTCCCGAGCCGGGATTCGGCGGTGGCACACTCTTGGTCGGGGTCGATGTCGAGCCGGGCGTCTATGCGACGACGGTGCCCGGATCCGGTTTCGGTTGCTACTGGGCGCGCCTGTCAGATCTCTCCGGCGATCTCGACGGCATCTTGGCCAATGACAACGTCTCACCCGGAGCCCAGGCGCTCGTGGAGATCCTGCCGACCGACGAGGCCTTCGAGTCGAGCGGATGCGGACAGTGGACCGCACCGGAGCTCTTCGATCCCCTGCAGACCGAGATCGGTGAGGGCGCCTGGATCGTGGGAGCCCAGATCGCGTCGGGTCGGTACCGCTCGAGCGGCCCCGGTGCCAGTGACTTCGGCTGCTACTGGGCGCGTCTGAGCGGACTCGATGGCACGCTGAACTCAGTGATCTCCAATGGGTTCGTCGACGACCCGACGATCGTCGACATCGCCGCCGG
>SKFX01000010.1 GCA_007117775.1 Ilumatobacteraceae bacterium | reverse complement strand
GCGCGCCCCTGTGTGGAGACCGACACGGTGTTGAACTCGGTCTCCACCGCCGATCCGGTGGCGCAATAGCGCACGGCGTCGACCGGAGCATCGCCCAAGAGACCCTCGGTGAAGCAGAACCCGACCGCGAGGTCGAAGTCGTTGCCGGGGGTCCGCATGGTGGTCGACACCACGGTGTCATCGAGGCGGATCGTCATCGGCTCCTCGACGGCGACCACATCGGGGACCCGGGTCATCGAGACCGCATCGTCACCGGGGCCCACCCGGGCCCGGGTGACCATCACCCGCTCACTGCGACCGCGTCCCATCGGCTCAGGATAGGCACCGGGTTCCCATCCGGGGCTGAGCGGGCCGCGGATCGCGACTGCAGATGACGATGTTCGGGATCCCCGATCGCCGATGAGCTGCTGAATAGTCTGCGGGCATGAATTCAACACTCAATCCAAAAATCCTCGTCGCCGAGGTGGTCGGCACCGCCGTCCTGATCATGGGAGGCCCCGGATCGGCGATCCTGGCCGCACCGGTGATCGGGGTCTACGGCGTGGCCATCGCCTTCGGTCTGTCACTGGCCATCATGGCCTATGTCATCGGTCCCATCTCGGGCTGCCATATCAACCCGGCGGTCACGCTCGGGTTGTGGGTCCGCAAGAAGATCGACCGGACCCATGCGCTCAGCGCCGTCATCGGCCAGATCATCGGCGGGTTCATCGGCGCAGCGATCATCTTCGTGATCGTGCAGGCCTCGGGCACCATCGAGCGCGGCAGCTTCGCCGCCAACCAGTTCGGCCAGGCCGGGTTCGCCGATCTGGGCTCAGCGATCGTCGTCGAAGTGGTGTTCACCGCCGTGCTGGTGTTCGTGGTGCTGGCCACCACATCGCGGGCGTTCGCTCCGGCGATGGGCGGCCTCGTGGTCGGTGTGACCCTGGCACTCATCCACCTGGTGACGATCCCGATCGACAACACCAGCGTCAACCCGGTGCGTTCACTGGTGACGGCGGTCTTCGCCGAGACCCCCGCCGGCGGCACCGCACCGATCGCCCAGATCTGGGTGTTCATCATCTTCCCGCTGATCGGTGGTGTCATCGGCGCCACGCTGTGGGCGATCGTCAACTCCGAGGAGGAGCGCGAACTCTCCGCTACCTGATCGGCACCGGACCGATCGGACGCAACCGATCGAACTCCTGACGCGGCCGTGGCCCGGGGAACTCCCCGGGCCACGTTCGCGTCCTGATCGCTGATGCGACGGATCAGAAGTCCATATCGCCGCCGGGCATCGCCGGGGCACCCTCCTCGGGCATATCGGCGATGACGGCCTCGGTGGTCAGGAACAGCGCCGCGATCGATGCCGCGTTCTGCAGTGCCGAACGGGTGACCTTGGCAGCGTCGATGACGCCGAGCTTGACCAAGTCCTCATAGTCGCCGGTGGCGGCATTGAGGCCCTCGGCGCCCGACAGTGACCGCACCCGCTCGACGACGACACCGCCCTCGAGGCCGGCGTTCTCGGCGATCTGCTTGATCGGTGCCTCGAGCGAACGCGAGACCAGACGGGCTCCGGTGGCCTCATCGCCGGCAAGGGAATCGACCACAGAGTTGACCGCCGCTTGCGAACGCAGCAGCGCGACACCACCACCGGGCACGACACCCTCTTCGATGGCGGCCTTGGTGGTGGACACGGCATCTTCGATGCGGTGCTTCTTCTCCTTGAGCTCCACCTCGGTGGCGGCGCCGACTTTGAGCACTGCGACACCGCCGGTCAGCTTGGCGAGGCGCTCCTGGAGCTTCTCGCGGTCATAGTCCGAATCGGTGTTGTCGATCTCGGCCTTGATCTGGTTGATGCGGCCCTTGATGTCATCGGAGTCGCCGGCACCCTCGACGATGGTGGTCTCGTCTTTGGTGATCACGATGCGCTTGGCGGAGCCGAGCAGATCGAGCGTCACGTTCTCGAGTTTGAGACCCACCTCTTCGGAGATGACCTGGCCACCGGTCAGAATGGCGATGTCCTGCAACATGGCCTTGCGACGCTCACCGAATCCGGGGGCCTTGACCGCCACGGACTTGAAGGTGCCGCGGATCTTGTTGACCACGAGCGTGGCGAGGGCTTCGCCGTCGACGTCCTCGGCGAGGATCACCAACGGGCGTCCGGCCTGCATGACCTTTTCGAGCACCGGCACCATATCGCGCACCGTCGAGATCTTGGACGAGACCAACAGCAGGTACGGATCGTCCAGGCTGGCTTCCATCCGCTCGGTATCGGTCACGAAATACGGCGAGATATAGCCCTTGTCGAAGCGCATACCCTCGACGAGGTCCATCTCCATCCCGAAGGTCTGGCTCTCCTCGACGGTGATGACACCGTCCTTGCCGACCTTGTCGATCGCATCGGAGATCATGGTGCCGATCTCGTTGTCGGCAGCCGAGATCGCCGCGACCTGGGCGATCTGATCCTTGGAGTCGACATCGACCGCGAGCGAGCGCACCGAGTCGACCGCTGCGACGACGGCGGCCTCGATACCGCGCTTGAGGCTCATCGGGTTGGCGCCGGCCGCGACATTGCGCAGACCCTCGCGCACCATCGACCAGGCGAGCACTGTGGCGGTGGTGGTGCCATCACCGGCGACGTCATCGGTCTTCTTGGCCACTTCCTTGACCAGTTCGGCACCGATCTTCTCATAGGGATCCTCGAGTTCGATCTCCTTGGCGATCGACACCCCGTCATTGGTGATCGTGGGGGCACCCCACTTCTTCTCGAGCACCACGTTGCGACCCTTGGGACCCAGGGTCACCCGCACGGCATCGGCCAGTTTGTTCATCCCGGCCTCGAGCCCGGCGCGGGCCTCTGAATCGAATGCAATCTGCTTGGGCATGAAGCTGTCCTCCGTTGGACGTCGGCGTGTACTGATCCCGGCCAGATACCGGGTCCCGCAGCGAGCATGGCACTCGCCTCACGAGAGTGCTAGCACTCTACAGCGAGGAGTGCTAACCGACAAGCGCGTTCGGTGGGGACCGCTCGGGCCTCAGCCACCGGCGACGGCGGGGATGATCGACACCGTGATGCCGTCGGCAACCTCGGTGTCGAGACCCTCGAGATAGCGCACATCGTCGTCGTCGACGAAGACGTTGACGAACTTGCGCAGTCCACCGTCCTCATCGACGAGCCGATCGCGCAGACCCGGATGGGCCGACTCGAGCGCATCGATGATCTCGGCCAGGGTGCCGGGCGCGACCTCGACCTGCTTATTGCCACCCGCGAGGGGGCGCATCGTGGTGGGGATTCGAACCGTCACGGACATGCATCAAACCCTACCGGACATGTCATGATTCACGATCATCTCGCCGATACCGACACTTCGGCGACATGATGGCGGTCGACATGTTGAGCGACACCCCGCCGAAGAGCCCCAGAAGATGAAAGTCGTCGTCGCCTTCGACAAGTTCCGCGGCACCGCCACCGCAGCCGAGCTGTGTACGGCGGC
>SKFX01000117.1 GCA_007117775.1 Ilumatobacteraceae bacterium | reverse complement strand
TCTCAACGCGTTGGCCGCCATCACCGGCCGACCCACCCTGGCCGACAACCTGGTGTACATCATGCACGACGAGGCGCTCGCCTACGCCGAGGCCTTCGATGCCGCCAAATCCAAGGGATGGATCCGCGACGATGTCGACTCGGTGGCCTTCGCCCGCTGGCTGACCTCGATCGAGATGTCGCAGGTGCTGTTGGAGATGAGCGAACTCGACACCGACCTCAGTTCGTGGACCGATATGGTCATCGACTTCTCCAACGCCCTGCTGCAGCCCTGAGCGCCCCTCAGCGATCCGGCTGCGGCGGTGACGATCAACGACGGATCGTGACCGTATCGCCGACGACCACGGCGCCGCCGTCGAGCACCGTCGCGTAGACGCGGCTCACCGGGCCGCGGCGATGGTGCATCACATCGAACTCGCCGTCGATGAACCAGCGGGCGTTCTTCGAACACGGCACCGCATACGACGACACCTCAGCGCGCACCGACCCGATGTCGAGCACCACACCCGGCCGGATCAGATCCCAGTCGAGACCACGCACCGTCAGGTTCTCACCGGCCGCTCCGGGCGTGAGACCGTGGCCGGCGGCGGCGAACGCGTCGATCACCTCGCTGCTCCACAGACACAGCGCCTGCCACGGCCGGCCGTGGTGGACTCGGCTGTGCTGCACATCACCGCGCACCCCGCCCGTGTCCACCTCAGCGGTCGCCACCGCGGACTTCGGCACTCCCCCAGCTGAGACCGAGATCTGCTCGAGGGTCCCGGGACCGATGGTGGCCGACGACAACTCCACCGCGGCCATCGCAACCGCCAGCGAGCGCAGACCCGGCCAGGCGATCGCGAGCACGGTGTCACCGGCGGCGTCACCATTGCCGAGGCGCTCGGCCGCACGACCGCCGAAGTCGGCCAGCACCGCCATGACGCCGACGGCCGGATCGGCAGCATCGACATCGGGCACCGCAACCCCCAACTCGGCGGCCAATCGTTCGATCAGTGCGGTGGCCGCTGGGAGCTGGCCGGCCACCACCTCGGGGGCGCGCCGGTGCACGATGGCCGCCCACAGATCTCCGAGATGGCGCAGCGTCCGCTCGGCATCGGTGGTGCTGAACTCGTAGTCGCCGACGCGATGGCTCATCGCGGCTCAGAGCGCCAGCGCACCAGCGAACGGTCCAATGCGGCGATCTCGGTGCGGCCGCACAGGGCCATGGTCCGCACGAGGCCGTCGCGCAAATGCTCGATGACATGGTCCACACCGCGTTCTCCGGCCGCGCCGAGGCCGTACAGATAGGGCCGGCCGATCGAGCACACATCGGCGCCGAGCGCGAGCGCCTTGGCGATATCGCTGCCGCGCCGGATCCCCCCGTCACAGATCACCGTCATCTGATCGCCGACAGCCTGCGCGACCGGCTCCACCAACGAGATCGGTGTCGGGGCGTCATCGAGTTGGCGGCCACCGTGATTGGACAGCGCCACGCCGTCCACCCCCAGATCGGCGGCCCGGCGGGCGTCCTCGACGGTCTGGATGCCCTTGAGCACGACCGGTCCGTCCCAGATCGAACGCAACCAGTCCACATCGTCCCATGACAGCGCCTGGTCGAACTGGCGCATCATATGCTCGGCGAGGCTGCCCGGATCCGAACCGTCCTCATCGGCGAGGCCGACCACATTCGCGAACACGATCGGCTCATGGCGGATGAAATCCCAGGTCCACGCCGGATGGACGATGCCGTCGATGATGGTGCCCGGGCCGATCTTGGGGGGGATGGTGAAGCCCCGGCGCACATCTCGTTCACGCCGGCCGAGCAGAGCGGTGTCGACCGTCAGCCACAGACCGCGGTAACCGGACTGCGCGGCGCGCTGGACCATCTCTGTGACGAGGCCGCGATCCTTCCAGGTGTACACCTGGAACCAGTGGTCGCCATCGGGCGCCACATCGGCGACCTCCTCGATCGATCGGGTCGCCATGGTCGACAGCGAATACGGGATCTCGGCGCGACGCGCCGCGCGCGCGACAGCCAGTTCACCGTCGGAGTGGGCGATACGGCCGAAACCGGTCGGTGACAGCATCAGCGGCATCGAGATCTCGCGACCGAACAATGTGGTCGTGGTGTCGATCGACGAGACATCGCGCAACACATTGGGGCAGAACTCGATGGAGGAGAAGTCCGCCGAGTTCGCCGCCAGGGTGCGCTCGTCCTCGGCGCCGCCGTCGATGTAATCGAACACACCGCGTGGCAGCCGGCGCTTCGCGATGCGGCGCAGATCCTCCACCGAGGCCGCGCCGGCGAGGCGCCGCGCCACCGGATCGGTCTCGATGGCGCGGAAACGCACCACCGAGAAGAACGTGTCCCACATCTGAGGTCGACCCATGGCCGCAGTGTACGCGCCGAGATCGCAGTGCTCTCCAAAGCATGGAGCGCCACCGGATCGGTGGCATCGCATCGACCCGCCTACATTGGAAGGCACCCGACGAGGAGATGTGATGGGCCATTTGAACGACGACGGCACCTATGTGGTGAGCGATGATGATCGGGCCGCATTCGAACGCGACGGCTATGTGCACCTCACCGGACTGCTGCGACCCGACGAGGTGGATGAGCTCGAAGTGGTCTACGACCGGTTCCTGCGCCGCGAGATCGATGTCGCCGGCCGTGACTACTGCGATATGGCCGGTGACTACGGCCGCGACCCGTCGGACTATTCGATCATCAACGTGATGCTGCCCCGCCGCTACCACCCGGCGTGGCAGGGCAACATCTACGAACGCCGCACCGCCCAGGTCGCAGCACAGCTGTGCGGTGACGGGATGGATATCGACTATGACCAGTTGCTCGCCAAACAGCCCCATAAGGACGATGCGGTGTTCGCCTGGCATCAGGACATGGCGTACTGGCCCGACACCCCCGATCGGCGCACCGCCACGTTCTGGTTGGCGATCGATGATTCGACGGTGGACAACGGATGTATGCGCTTCATCCCCGCCACCAACGCCGAGGGCGCGCTGCGACCCCATGCACCGGTGTTCGGCGGACGCGGCGAATCCCATGCGCTCGGCACCGACCTGCTCGACGGCGATGTGGTGGTGGACGTGCCGATCGCCCGCGGTGACTGCACCGTGCACAACGAACGTGTCATGCACGGCTCGGGAGGCAACTCGACGGCCGGCTACCGCCGGGCGTATGTGCTCGCCTACCGGTCGGTGGAGACCATCGCCATCGAGCGCGAACTCGGCTTCACCCACAGCCATAACGACGCCGGCGAGGTCCTCGACTCGGTCGGTGTCGCCGAACAGACCCGCTGAACCGGCCGGGACCGGCGCCGTCGGCTGCGAACCGATCTTGGCTGACTTGGTAGGTTCGCAGCGTGTCATCGACCGCTGAGCCGAACCTGCCGACCTTCTACTTCGACGTCACCTTCCCCGACGAGTACCGCGACCTGATCGACGGCCGGGCCGTCGCCGTTGGACCAGACGACGGC
>SKFX01000067.1 GCA_007117775.1 Ilumatobacteraceae bacterium | reverse complement strand
TCGGTCGGCATTGACTCCCAGCTGGCGCGGACCCAGTGATGGTTCGGGTCGTCGCAGAATGCCATGGACCGCTCACCGCCGGGGCCGGCGAGGACGTTCAGGTAATACATGGTGTAGCCCGGGGCGGCGATGCACGGTCCGTGATAGCCGCGCGGCACCAGATAGGCATCACCGTCTCGAACGACCAGATTGTCATCGATCTCGCCATCAGGGGTGTAGGTGCGATGCATCCCGAACCCGTCGGGCTCGACATCGGTGGTGCCGGCACGACCGATGCGGAAGTAGTAGATCTCCTCGTTGTTGACCGGGCATTCGGGGGAGTCATCGTGACGATGCGGCGGATAGCTCGACCAGTTGCCATCAGGGGTCAGCAATTCGACGCACATCAGTCGGTCGGCATGCTCCCAGGTCTCCGGGCTGGCGAAGTTGTTGACCTGGCGCGTCGCCGGTCCGGCACCGCGGATCTCGATCGCAACGCCTGATGCGGGGCCGTAGCGCGCCGGCAGACGACGTTCACAGCGCGCCGTCGCGAGTGCGACCTCGCCCCCCGATGCGCTCGTGATGCACACCCGGCTGTCGCGACCGACGTAGCAGAAGTCGGTGACGCGGGCGAACACGCTTGTCCGGCCGTCGACGCGGTATGTCTGCTGGCCCTCGACATCGACGATGAGGTCGGTGGCCGACAGGGGGAGCACGATCATCTCGGTGTCAGCGGTGTCGATGGAGCGCTCTACACCGGGCTCGAGAACGATCACCCGCAGCCCGCTGTAGGTCCAGCCCGCGATCGACGGCGTGATCATGAGCGGATCATCACCGGCGGTGGCGGAGGTGGCGGGCAGGTGGCGGCGGGTGGCGGTCATGGTCGGCTCCGATATCGGCGGTGTTCGATCGGGTCCAGTTCATTCGAACCGGACACCGCGTTGCGGTCACTGTAGCGAACGAGGCCAACTCGGCCGGCTGCGGACCGAGCAATGTTCTGGCACAATCGAGAGATGTCCGAAGTGGAGCCGGCTGGGCTCGCCAATGCGCTGCCCCACGCGCTCGATCACCTCGACCGGATCACCGCCGAGATCGACGGAGCGCAACTGGCGGTGTTCTTGGATTACGACGGGACGCTGACACCCATCGTCGATGATCCGGCCGATGCTCGGCTGTCCGAGGCGGCGCGTCGCGCCATCGCTCGCCTGGCGCGGATGGTGCCCGTGGCGATCATCTCGGGTCGCGACCTCGACGATGTCGCCTCACTCGTCGGCGTCGATGGTCTTGTCGTGGCCGGAAGCCACGGTTTCGACATACGCGGACCGGACTGGCAGCATCAGCATCACGTCGGGGTCCAAGCCGAAGGACTCCTGTCTGAGGCGCTCTCACAACTGCAGGTTGAACTCGGCGATGTGCCGGGCATCTTCATCGAGCGCAAGCGCTTCGCCATCGCAGTGCACACCCGCCGTGTCGATCCATCGCTGCACGAGATGGTCGCAGAGCATGTTGCTCAGATCGCCGAAGCCCGTCCGCGGTTGCGTCTGACCGGGGGGAAGATGATCCACGAACTGCGACCCGCAGCGGACTGGGACAAGGGTCGTGCGGTGCAGTTCGTCGCTTCGGAGCTGGGCCTCGGCAGCGGCGCTGCCCGGTTGTTGTACATCGGCGATGATGAGACCGATGAGGACGCCCTCGGTGCACTCGGCGCCGATGGGATCGGCATCGTCGTCGGCGATGATCCTCGGCCGTCGCGGGCGCGCTATCGACTGTCCGGGCCCGGTGAGGTGGTCCGATTGCTCACCGGTATTGCTGACATCGTCGAATCGCGTCGCCATAGCGACCCGTGGAAGCTCGTCTATGAGGGCTATGACCCCGCCGATGAGGGCCAGCGAGAAGCGTTATGCACCCTCGGCAACGGCTATGTCGCCACGCGAGGAGCGCTTGCGGAGTGCAGTGCCGACGGCGTGCATTATCCGGGCACCTACTTCGCCGGGGTGTTCAACCGCCTGATCAGTACCGTCGCCGATCGTCAGATCACCAATGAGGACATGGTCAATGCACCGAACTGGCTGCTGTTCACCTGGCGGCCCGTCGGCGGGGACTGGTTGGACCTCGGGAGCGTCGAGGTGCTCGACCATCGCCTCGAGGTGGACCTCGCGACCGGAGTGATGACGCGGATATCTCGGATACGAGATGACGCCGGCCGGACCACCACCCAGATCGAGCGGCGCATGGTCAGCATGGACGATCGCCATCTGGCGGCGATGGAAGTGACCCTGATCGCCGAGGACTGGTCGGGGACCATTGAGGTCCGCTCCGGTCTCGACGCCTCGGTGGAGAATCTTGGCGTCGAGCGCTATCGCAGTCTCGCGAGCCGGCATCTGCAGACGACCCGGTTGTCGGACTGCGCTGATGCGGTGGTGCTCGGTGCTGAGACCGTGTCATCATCGGTCACGTTGGTGCAGGCGTCGAGGACGTCGTTGCGGTCCGCCGGGTCGAACGGTTCGACAACACGTCGTCACTGCGAGGTTGGAACCGACTCGATCGCGGAGTGTCTCGAGTTTGAGATTCGAGACGGTGAGCCGGTGGTGCTCGACAAGATCGTCGCCCTGCACACCTCGCGCGACCATGTTGTGTCCGACCTCGGCGAGGACGCCCACGAGCGCGTCAGGTCGGTCAGCGACTTCGAAGCGGCGCTGGAGCCGCATCGGATCGCGTGGCGTCATATCTGGAACCGGTTCGATGTCGCGGTCGACGTCGCACCGTCGGTGGAGTTGGCGCTCAATCTGCACATCTTCCATCTCGTGCAGGTGGTCTCCAAGCACTTCGCTGAGATCGACGCCGGTATCCCGGCGCGCGGTCTGCACGGTGAGGCCTATCGGGGGCACATCTTCTGGGATGAGTTGTTCATCGTCCCCTATCTGGCACTTCGGCTGCCTGGTCTCGCCCGCGGCCACCTGATGTACCGCTACCGGCGCCTCCCCGAAGCCAGACGCTCGGCGCGCGCCGCCGGTTATCGGGGCGCGATGTTCCCCTGGCAGAGCGGGAGCACGGGACGCGAGGAGACACAGGTGGTGCACCTCAACCCGCGGTCGGGTCGCTGGCTGCCCGATGGCTCCCATCTCCAGCGTCATATCAACGCAGCGGTGGTGTACGACATCTGGCAGTACTACGAGGCCACTGGCGACAGCGACTTCATGGCGTTCCACGGGGCCGAGATGGTGCTCGACATCGCGCTGTTCTGGAGCAGTATCGCCGAGTTCGACCCCGACCTCGAGCGCTACCGGATCCGCTCGGTCATGGGCCCCGACGAGTATCACGAGCGACTCGCGGACTCACCCGATCCCGGACTCGATGACAATGCCTACACCAATGTCATGGCCGTCTGGTGTGTGAGCCGTGCACTCGAGTTGCTGGAAGTGTTGTCGGATCGTCGTGTGGCGGAGTTGCGCGAGCGACTCGGGATCAGCGATGGCGATATCGAGCGCTGGACCGA
>SKFX01000171.1 GCA_007117775.1 Ilumatobacteraceae bacterium | reverse complement strand
GCGCCGGGATGCGCGTCATCGTCCACGACGCCCGCTCATGTCCGGCTCGGATCGAGGCCTGTGATCTCGTCATCGACGCCGCCTACGGCACCGGGATGCGCGATGTCTGGGCGCCGCCCGATGTCGGTGAGGCCGCCGTGTTGGCCGTCGACATCGTCAGTGGGATCGACGCGCTGACCGGCGCCGCAGCCGGCCCGTTCCTGCCGGCGACGCGCACCGTCACCTTCGCTGCAGCCACCCCGGGCCATGTGCTCGGCACCGGACGCTGGGCGACGGGTGAGTTGGACGTCGTCGATATCGGCCTCGATGTGTCACGGTCATCGATCGGCATCGTGGAGCGTGCCGATGCTCTCGCCTGGTTCGACCCTCGACCCGCCTCGGCACACAAGTGGTCGCAGGCGGTGCGCGTCGTGGCCGGGTCGGCCGGGATGACCGGCGCAGCGGTGCTGACCGCGTCGGCTGCGATGCGCGCCGGTGCCGGGATCGTGCATCTGTCATGTCCCGGGATCGACGCACCCGGCCCACTCGAGGCCGTCGATCGCCGACTGGCGCCCTTCGACTGGTTCAGCGCAGTGCTCGAGGATCTGCACCGGTTCCACAGTCTCGTCATCGGCCCCGGCCTCGGTCGCGAGGACTACACCGCGCCGTCGATCACCGAGGTGGTGGCTGCGGCCACGATCCCGGTCGTCGTCGACGGTGACGGGTTGTTCGCGCTGGCCTGGAATCCACAGGGGGCACCCACCGCGGTGCGCGGCCGGACCCGACCGACGGTGCTCACCCCCCATGACGGTGAGTATGCGCTCTTGACCGGATCGGCGCCCGGTCCCGATCGTGTCGATGCGGCACGTCGACTGGCTTATGACACCGGGGCGGTGGTGCTGCTCAAAGGCGTCACCACGATCATCGCCGATCCCACCGGTGACGTTGCGCTCGTCGCCGATGCCGATGAACGACTCGCGACCGCCGGCAGTGGTGATGTGCTCGCCGGCATCATCGGTGCGTTCTTGGCCTCGGGGATGAGCGGATTCCGCGCCGCTGCGCTCGGCGCGTGGGTGCATGGTGCTGCAGCTCGGGCGTGTTGGCCGGTGGGAACGATCGCGTCCGATCTCGTCGAGGTGCTGCCCGAGGTGTTGAGCGAGATCTGGCGGGAACAGCGCTGATGCTGAGCTTCGTCGAACAGCCGTCGCGGTGGGCATGGGCCGAAGTCGACCTCGATGCGGTGGCATACAATGTCACATCGCTGATCGACAGCGTCGCGCCGGCTTCGGTCTGGGCGGTGGTCAAGGCCGACGCCTACGGCCATGGTGCGGTGCCGGTGGCGACCGAAGCGATCGCCGCGGGAGCTGACGGGCTGTGCGTCGCGCTGGTATCGGAGGGTGTCGAGTTGCGGCGCGCCGGGATCGACACCCCGATCCTGGTCCTCAGTGAACAACCACCCGAGACCATCGCGGACCTGCTCGAGTACCGCCTCACCCCGACGGTCTATTCGCCCGACGGCCTGTCGGCATTGTTGAGTGTCGCTGCCGGCCCGGTCGGATTCCACCTCAAGGTGGACACCGGGATGCAGCGCGTCGGGATCCAACCAGACGCCCTCGATGCCTTCCTCGACACCGTGGCCGATACCGGTGGGCGAGCTCGCATCGTTGGGCTGTCTTCACATCTCGCCACCGCCGATGAACCCGACCACCCGGCCCTCGTCACCCAGATCGAACTCTTCGAACGACTCGTCGATCAGGTCCTCGAACATGGCGCGGTCGATCCCGATCAGGTGGTGGTGCATCTCGCCAATTCCGCAGCTGCACTCGCGCACCGTCGGGCCCATCGCAGTGTCGTGCGCACCGGTATCGCGCTCTACGGGATCTCACCGGGGCCGGCTCTGGCCGCACAGGCGCAGCTCCTGCGACCGGTGCTCAGTCTGCGGGCACGTGTCTCGATGCTCAAGACCGTGCGAGCCGGCACGTCGATCTCCTATGGGCATCGGCACCGCTTCGAGCGCGATACCGCGGTCGCGACCATCCCGATCGGCTACGCCGACGGCGTCCGTCGACAGCTGTCGGCCACCGGCGCCGAGGTGCTCATCGGCGGCCACCGCCACCGCATCGTCGGGGTGGTGACCATGGATCAGTTG
This sequence comes from Ilumatobacteraceae bacterium, assembly GCA_007117775.1. Lineage (GTDB taxonomy): Bacteria > Actinomycetota > Acidimicrobiia > Acidimicrobiales > Ilumatobacteraceae > CSBr16-110. The sequence continues at coordinate 1,349 of SKFX01000171.1, read as the reverse complement.
ATGGTCGATATCGGTGATCAGGCGGTGTCGGTCGGTGATGAGGTGGTGCTGATCGGCACCCAGGGCCACGAGACGATCCGCGCTGAGGAGTGGGCCGAGCGCCTCGACACCATCGGCTATGAGGTGGTGTGCGGGATCGGGCCACGCATCGAGAGGGTGCTGCGCCCTAGCATTCGCACTTGAGATGATCGATCTCCACAGCGCCACCCCCGATGAGACCCGAGCGATCGCAGCTGCGATCGCTGTAGTGGCGCGCGTCGGTGACATCGTGGTGCTCGCCGGTGAGATGGGGGCGGGCAAGACGGTCTTCGCGCAGGGGTTCGGTGCTGCGCTCGGAATCGACGAGCCGATCACCTCGCCGACGTTCACCCTCGTGCACAGCTATGAGGCCGGCCGGATCACCCTGCACCATGCCGATCTGTATCGTCTCGATCGCACCGGCGAGGTCGTGGACCTCGCGCTCGGAGAACTGGCTGAGTTCGACGGGATCATCCTGGTCGAATGGGGTGATGTGGTCGCCGCGGCCCTCGGTGACCATCTCGAGGTCCGCCTCGACGTCGACCCCGATGACGACGGCGCACGATCGCTGACGGTCAGTGCCGTCGGGCGAGCCTGGGAGATGCGCCGAGCGGCACTCGAGCGTGCACTGGAGCCGTATCGATGCTGATCCTGGGAATCGACACCGCCACCGAGCAGATCAGCGTCGCCGTCGGCGGCCATGAGGGCGTGATCGCCTCCTTCGAGTTGGTGCGCGGCCGTCGTCATGCCGAGGTGCTGACACCCTCGATCGAATTCGTCCTGGCCCAGGCCGATATCGAGATCTCCGAAGTGGGCCTGATCGCGGTCGATATCGGCCCCGGGCTGTTCACCGGAATGCGCGTCGGACTGGCGGCGGCCAAGGCCATGGCCCAGGCGCTGCGCATCCCGATGATCGGGATCAGTTCGCTCGACCTGCTGGCCTTCAGATCACGGCACTGCGATCGGGTGATCGTTCCGGTCATCGACGCCCGCAAAGGTGAGGTGTTCTGGTCGATGTACCGCCAGGTGCCCGGCGGGGTCCAGCAGGTCAGTGCACCGACGGTCGGACCCGTCGATGACCTCATCGCGGACCTCCTGGCGCGCAGCCAAGAGGTGCTGCTGGTGGGCGATGGGGCGCTGCGCTATCGCGAGGAGATCCTCGAGGGTTACCACTGTGAGATCGGCGGTGACGTGCATCCCTCCGCGGCGCCGTTGGTGCAACTGGCTCATGCCCGAGCCCTGCGCGAGGAGTGGGTCTCGGCGCGCGAGATCGAACCGATCTATCTGCGCGCCCCCGATGCCCAGATCAACTGGACGACCCGATGAGCATC
>SKFX01000133.1 GCA_007117775.1 Ilumatobacteraceae bacterium | reverse complement strand
TCGACCACCACCGCATCGACCGACCCGTCATAGACGCGATCAGCAACCGCGAACGAACCACCGACCGTCACCCGACGGCGACCGATGTCGACGGTCGCCGGGGCGATCTCATCGAGCACATAGTTGCCGGCATGCTGGCCGTAGAGCCACGCTCCACCGAGACGCACGGTTGCACCCGAACCCGCCGAGGGATCGTCGAGCTCAGCGGTCCCACCGATGAGCAGCAACTCATCACCGTCCACCACCCCGGTCGAGGACTCCCAGCCCTCGATGGGATGCAAGCTGCGCGCCGTGATCAGGTCTGAGTCGATCAGCGTCGAGCCGTCGTAGTCACGGCTCGAGACACTGAAACGACCGAGCACCCGACGCGGCAGGGTATCGATGCGATGGCGACCACCCGCGAGTGTGTAATTCGATGCGAGTCCCGATCCACTCGGACCATCGAGCAATGACACCGAGTCGATATCGAGCGCCACGCCCTCACCGACATCGGGGGTGTTCAACACCGCAACACCTGACAGGCCGAGGGCATCAGGGTCGACGAGACCCTCGATCTGCAACGACTCTGCCGCCACCGTCGGTGTCCCGTCATAGACACGCTGGCCCACCAGTGACAGCGGTTTGCGTGCGATCTCGATCGTGCGGGTGGTCGTTGCAGGGAGATACCGCTCATCGCCGACCTGGGTCGCCTCGATCGTGCAGGCTCCGGCGCCCTTGATGACGATCTGACCCGAGGCCACACCACAGACCGTGTCCGGCCCGGCCGAGAGCAGCGTCGACAGTCCGACGATCGAACTCGCCGCAACCGCTGCTGCGGGCGCATCACCGTAGGTGAGGGGGCCCGGATCTCCGAGGGTGATGGTCTGCTCGGCTTTGGCAACCTCGAATGACTGCTCAACGAATGGTGCCGCTGAATAGGTCACATCGCCGGGCTGGTTGGCTCGGATCGTGCAGGTCCCCGCCGACTGCAGGCTGAAGGACCCGTCGGCCGCCACGGTGCAGACGGCCGGGGTGGTGGTCGTGAAGTTCACCGGCAGACCCGACGACGCTGAGGCCGCCACCGATTGGATCTGAGTGGAGTAGATCCGGTCGGCCAACGCACCGAAGTCGATCGACTGGGAGAGTTGCGCCATGGTGAACTGCGTCTGCGAGCCGTAGCCGGTGCCTTGGCTGTTGACGCCATAGGCACGAGCGAAATAGGTGACCCCAGGCGACAGGTTCGAAGCCGAGGCAGAGAACGATCCGGTGCCCGACCCGGCGGCGAGGTCGATCACCCCGGCCCCGCCACGGACCGGATTCGAGGTGGTCCCCACCACGACGCCGCGTGCCGTCACCGCTGCCCCACCATCGAAGCTCACCGACCCGCCGAGGTTCACCGAGGTGGTGGTCACCGACGACGCTGCCGAGGTGGACACCGTGGGAATCGTGAGGGCAACGACGCTGTGGTCGACGGTCGCTTGATAGAAGTCCGCCCAGTTCTGCGAGTTCGGGCCCGCTCCGTTGCCGAACTCGACGACGTAGCCAGAGATACGGGCCGGGAACGAGCTCGACGGTGGTCCGTAGTCGTTCCAACAGTTCCCTCCTTCCCACTTCGTGACGCCGAAGTCCTCACCTGAACCATGGTTGTTGGGCTCTCCCGAACACCAGTTGTTGTAGCGACCCGACACGTTCACCCCGCCGACGTCACCGTTGCGGATGACGGTGCCCGCCTCAGGCCCGGCATCCCAGTACCACTCCCGCGATGCGTTGGCGCGCAGCGCGATCAAGATGTTGTTCCCAGGGACGTTCGCGCTCAGGAAATTCTGCTCATCAGACGATGTGATCGTGACCAGATAGCCCTGCTGGCCTTTGAACGAGCGGCTGGCGGCATCGGACTTGACCTGGTCGAAGGCGCCAGCACCGCCCGATCGCCCGAGCGGTGACACCGGCAGATAGAAGTGGCCGTTGGATGGGAGGTAGTAGTACCCCGACGGATTGACGGTGGCCGACACCGAGATCCGCACCGTACCGGTGCTGCCGGTGTTGACCAGCAGCGAGTTGAGCACCTGATTGGCGTTGGCCTGGGTGCCGGTGAAGCTGATCCGGCTGAAGTTGCTGGTCATTGAGTAGCCGCTGCTCGCCGTCACTCCCGAGGTGTGCGAGAAACGCAGTGTGGTCCCCGATGGTGCTGACAACACACCCACCGACACGAGCAGGGTGTCGCTGGCTGCGAATCCCGAAATCTGGAACCCGCTTGCATCCTGATTGGCCGAATTGGTCAGGAAGGTCCTCGCCTGGCCTGCCGTGACTCTCGATGATGCGTCGACCATCAGACCGGAGACGGCGACTGAACCGGCGCCGAGGACCAGCACCATGAGCAGACGTAGAAGCGGAGATACTTTCATCGGCAGTCCAGATTCCTAAAGCATAATATTGACTAGTGTGAATTGCTTTCGCCAACAATATAAGGGAAATATACGTGATCACGATCACGTATCAGGAATCTCCAGCGTCCGGGTCAGACGACCTGCATCCGAACCTGGTGACCGGTGTCCCACCGGCCGGCCGATGGCCGGCCGCTGACCGGGACACCCCCCCCACATCGGGAATGACTCCTGCATCGATACAGCGCCATGCTCCATACGACGAATCCACATCACCGGGAGCGGCCTCCTGCCAGACTGAGGAGCCGCCGCGCCGCTCTGACCGACCGCCTCAAGGGGAATCTGCATGCCGATGACGATCGAAGTCCATGACAGCACCGTGCTGTTGCGCTCCGCCGAGGGCGATAACCGGTTGAGCAGCGTCGTGCTCGACACATGGGACGAGGTGCTCGACCGGGTCGAGGGCGATGACTCGATCGGTGCGTTGGTGTCGATCGGGGACGCCAAGTTCTACTCCTATGGCCTCGACGTCGACGTCCTCGCGGCGGCCGACGCCTCGGTCGGGCCGTACCTCGATCGCGTGCTGGCACTCCTGCACCGCGTCCTGGTGCTCCCCGTGGCGACCGTGGCAGCGCTGAACGGCCATGCCTTCGGTGCCGGGGCGATCCTCGCGCTCGCCCATGACGCACGGGTGATGCGCATCGATCGCGGTCTGTTCTGTCTGCCAGAGGTCGATCTCGGCTTCGACTTCCCGCCGTTGATGAGCGCGTTGATTCGCACCAAGCTGAGCCCGTTCGCCGCCCAGGAGGCCATGACCAGCGGGCATCGCTACCGCAGCGGCGAGGCGGTGGAGCGACATATCGTCGACACGGCGGTGGCCGAGGACGACCTGCTCGACACCGCACTGCAGATCGCAGCCAGACGCGGTAACAAACAGCGCGGCGCGCTCGGTGCCATCAAGGCCGATCTCTACGCAGCGGTCTCAGCACATCGCTGAGCGGTGATCAGCCGAGCCGACGAGCGCTCAAAACAGCGTCTTCGCGTGGGTGGCGTCGGTGAAGATCTCCTCGGTGCCGTCGGGCCGACACCGATGTGGGATCAGAGTTCCGTCGGGCGCATC
>SKFX01000235.1 GCA_007117775.1 Ilumatobacteraceae bacterium | reverse complement strand
GATGGGAAGCGCCGGATCATGGGGTCACCGAGAGAGGATCGTCGATGACCAACCAGCGTTCGTCCGAGCACACCGATCACTCGGCGCTGCGTCGTCGAATGGCGCTCACCGGCACCGGTGCGCTGGTGCTCGGCGGGGTGACACCGATCAGCGCGTTGTTGGTGACCGAGTCGGCCGCAGCGGTCAACGGCGCACTCGTGGTCACGGACTTCACCGACGATGTCGGCAGCCCTGAAGTCGGTTCGCTGCGCGAAGCGATTGCAGTGTCTGGTCCTGGTGATGTGATCACCTTTGACCTCGGTGACGACGACGAAGCGACCATCGAACTCGAAGGATTTCTTGAGATCAAACACGCCCTGACGATCCAGGGTCCCGGCCAAGGTAAGTTGACGATCGACGGCGGCGGGGAGGATGACGGCGGATTCAGCATGTTCATCGTCGACCCGTCCGACGGCGGGTCCGGTGCGGTCACGATCAGTGGCGCCGGCGATCCCGCCGCAGTGATCATCAGCGACCTGACGCTCGCGAATGGTCGGTCGAGCGTTGTCGCCGGCGTCGGCGGCTACGGCGGCGCCATCGTCTGCGACAACCCCGCTGACATCGAGTTGGTGGTGGCCGAGGTGACGTTCGACGGCAACGTCGCCGAAGCGGCCGGTGGGGCGATCGATTGGTTTGATTGCGGTGATCTGACGATCACTGATTCGGAGTTCGTCAACAATCGAGCGGGACAAGATGGTGGGGCGATCGCCGCGCATTCCGTCGAGAACATCACGATCTCAGGATCGACGTTCACGGGCAACGAGGCTGAGGGCGACGGTGGGGCGATCGATGGATATGAGTTCGGTGATCTGACGATCACTGATTCGGAGTTCGTCAATAATCGGGCGCAGCGAGGTGGTGCGGTCGCTGCGTATTACGTCGAGCACATCACAGTCTCAGGGTCGGCCTTCACGGGCAATGAGGCTGAGGAACGCGGTGGTGCGATCTGGGCCGCACAGGATCGCTACTACGAAGCACTGTCGGGTACCGTGACGATCAGTGACGGGACGACCTTCACCGGCAATCTGACCGACTTCGATCTCAGCACTGAGCCGAATTTCTTGGAGTCGGGCGGAGGCGCAGTCAGCTTCGACGGTTTCGAACAGATCTCGATCTCCGACGCGCACTTCGAAGCCAACGTGGGGTTGTTCGGCGGCGCGGGCATCATCGAAGCTGAGACCGTTGAGATCTCGCAGACCTCGGTGAGCGAGAACGAGAGTGTCGTGGGTGGTGGGTTGCTCATCGGGGCCGAGACCGTGACGGTCTCGGGGTCGATGTTCGATTCCAACTGCGGTGCCTATATCGGTGGAGGACTCGCGTCGTACGGTGTCGGGGACGAGCCGACGCTCACCGTGCAAGACACGGAGTTCAGGGGCAATGAGGCGTCCTATGGTGGTGGCATCGGGATGCTGCCGGCTCTGTCCGGCCCCGGTTTCAACGCAGTCGAGGTGACGGTCACCGGTTCGACGTTCGCGGCGAACCAGGCTACGTACGGTTCCGCATTCTCGATGGTGTACCTGAGCGGTGATCTGCCGGGGGCGGTGGGCGATGAGATGGTCACAACCGGGGATTCGGTTGTGTGTGCGCTACCGTCTGGACCCGGAGCGCTCGAGATCTCGGGATCGGCCCTCGGGGACCTGTTCGGCGGTGAGTCGGCGATGGGCACGCTGGCCCCATCGGTGCCATCGGGCACGGTTCATTTCACTGACACGGCAATCGTCGGCAATGAGGGCTTGGCGTCGGTGGTCGTGACCGGCGATCGCCTCACCATCACCGACAGCGTGTTCGCAGAGAATCTTTCCTATATCGATGTGTACGCCGGGGTCACCGAAGCCGAGGTCTCCGGCTCAGCCTTCTTCTACAACGCTGGCGGCGCCATGTACGTCGGAGGATTCGACGACGACTCATCGCTCTCGGTGGCTGACACCTGGTTCGTCGGCAATGGTGCTGTCGACTCTGGCAATGGCGATCCCGATGATCCGGATCCCCTCCCGGAGTTCATCGTGCTGGCCGGTGGCGTCGATCAGGTGGCGCTGTCGGGTTCGGTGTTCGCAGTGAACCGGGTGGCGACTTCGATTTTCGCAACGTATTCCGAGCAGCTCACGATCTCAGACAGCGCCTTTGTGTACAACATGATTTCGATCGACGACGACAACGGCGACAATTCGTTCGGCAACGCGATGGTGCGCGCCCAATCTGAGACAGTCCTGATCGAGGGTTCGGTGTTCACCGACAATGAAGGCTCGTCGGTTCTCGCCATCGGTCCTGTTCAGGGTCAGGGTTCCAGCGGCGCAGGCGTTGTGCCGGCGATCGATGATGAGACGCTGCCCGTATTCCAGTTGGTGGATTCACTCTCGATGGGCAATCGAGGCGCTGTAGACGTGATCGCCAACGGGTTCGTCTTCTCGGAGGTGAGCGGGTCGACGTTCACCGGGGTCTCCTCGGAGGTCGTCACGCTCGGCCTCTTCTCTCTGGCGGGCTCCCTCGTCGCGAACTCCACGTTCAGCGACAATCAGGCAGGCGTCAGCGCACTGCTCATCGATGGGCCGGGAGGATTGCTCTTCTCCACGATCACCGGCACAACCACCGATGGTGACGCACCGGCGGGTGGTGTGCTGTTCGGTTTTCCCTTCGATGACGACCTCGACGACAACTCGGCGTCGTTGGGATCCCGGACGCTCGGTGCGGTGGCGAGGAATGGGACCATCGATGATGATGGCCCGATGCCATCCAGTCTGGTCATCGGCTCGGTGGTCTCGGGCAACGGTGGTGACGGGGTCCCCGACATCGCGGTGATCAGCGATGCCGACAGCGATGCGGCCGAGCTCCTCGAGGTGGTCTCGTCGGTCGTCGGATCCGTGGTCGTCGACGATGAGGCGGTCGAAGTCTCGGCGTTGGGGACCGGCAATGTGGTCGCCGATGACCCTGAGCTCGGCCCGCTCGAGGACAACGGTGGAATCGAGCTGCTCGGTGACTTGGTCATGCCCGATATCTTGGGCCCGCTCTCGACGGCATCGCTCGATGATTCCGGAGTGCTGTCGGCGTCGCGATGGTCAGCACTGGCGTCGGGTGTCGGCGCGGTGACCCGGTCCGATGAGCCGACCGATGAGTTCATTGTGATTCCGACGCGGTTGCCGGCGGCGGGTTCACCGGCTCTGGGTCTGGCCCCTCAGTCGCTCATCGATCCCTTCGACGATATCGATGAGATCTTTGCGACCGATCTGCGTTTCGATCAGCGGGGGGTGGGGTTCGATCGGGTGGTGGATCGTGATGGGTCCAGGGTGTCTGATGCGGGTGCCGTGACGGTGCAGCCTGCAACACCGCCTGGTCCTGAGCCTGGTCCGGGTCCTGGTCCTGGTCCAGACGTTGATGATGGGTTCGTGTCGGTGGAGCCGGTGCGGTTGTTCGATTCGCGTGGTTCGGGTCCGTTGGAACCGGGTGTGCCGGTTGCGGTGCCCTTGGTCG
>SKFX01000188.1 GCA_007117775.1 Ilumatobacteraceae bacterium | reverse complement strand
TCGGTGACGACCTTGGACGAACCACCGGGCTGCATGCTGACGCCGAGCAACGCATCACCGGCCTCCATGGTCCGCTTCTGGTGGCTGACGATCAGCAGTTGCGCCTCGGAGCGGAACTCGGCGATCAGACCCAAGAACCGGTGCAAGTTGACATCGTCGAGGGCGGCCTCGACCTCGTCCATGACATAGAACGGTGACGGTCGGCTCCTGAAGACCGCGAACAGGAACGCCAGCGCGGTGAGGCTGCGCTCACCACCGGACAACAACGAGAGTTTCTTGATGTTCTTGCCGCTCGGTTTGGCCTCGACCTCAATCCCGGTGTTCAACAGATCCGACGGTTCGGTCAGCGTCAGTGCTCCGGTGCCACCGGGGAACAGTGTGGAGAACAATCGGGTGAAGTTGGCGCTGACATCGGCATAGGCCGTCGAGAACACCGTCTGGATCTCCTCGTCGATGGCGCGCACCACCCGGGTGAGCTCACGGCGAGTCGAGCGGACATCTTGGAGTTGTTCTTCCAAGAAGGTGTGGCGCGCCTGGAGTTCGTTGAACTCCTCGAGTGCCAGCGGGTTGATGGGACCCATGAGCCGCAGTTCGCGCTCGAGTTCGCGGGTCCGCGCCGCCAGCGTGAGACCCTCTGGCACCTCGGGGGCCGGCGATGCCACGGCCATATCGGGTTCGACATCGAGATCTCGGCGCAGGGTCTCGATGACGGTCTCGAGCTTCAAGGTGGCCTCGGCCTGTTCGATCTCGTGTCGACGACTCTGTTCACGACGCTCCTCGAGGGAACGCTCGGACTCGGTGCGCTCACGACGCAGATCATCGAGACGTGAACTCAGGGTCCGGACCGCCTCGGTCTGGCGTCGACGCTGTTCGGTCAATGCGAGATGCTCGCGTTCGACGGCTTCGCGGTGGCCGGTGACCGTGGCCAGGTGCGCATCGATCACGGCGAGCGAGCCTTCGAGACGCTCACGGCGCACCGCAGCGTCGCGACGCGCCTGATGGTCGGCCTCGAGGCGCTGTTCGGTCTCGGCGATCCGGCGCTCGAGGAACTGGCTGCGCTCGACGAGACCAGCGCGACGCACATCGAGATCCCGCCGTCGCGACACCAGCACCGCGGCACGGGCCTCGAGTGCGGCGCGGGCCTCACCGCGGCTGCGCGCCGCTTCGACCTCAGACTCCTCGGCGGCCACGAGCGAGGGCAGGAGCGCATCGAGTTCGGCGACCCGGCGGTGCTCGGATGCGAGCCGGGCTGTGAGCTCAGCGATACGCGCCTGGAGTTGCTGGGTCTCGGCATCTGATTCGCGCCGTTTGGACTGCAGACGGGCCAGACCATCGCCAGACGCCGACAGCCGGGCATCCAGCTCGTCGAGCTGCGCGAGCATATGGGCCTCGTCGCGCTGCGCGGTCGCCAATTCGCCCTGGAGCTCCCGACGGCGATCCTCGGCCTCAGCTGAGCGCATCGCCGCGGTCTCGGCGCGGTCGGTGGCCTCCTGGAGCGCCGAGGCGGTCACTGCGCCCGATGCGGCACCGATACGCCAGCCTGAGCCGCCGAAACGATCGCCCGCCGAGGTGACCACAACCGCATCGGGATACGCCAATGCGGCCTCGATGGCCTCGGTCCGGCCCTCGACACGCACCGCATTGCCGAGGAGCTGATCGAGCAGCGCACCGACACCGGGTCGACCCGAACGGATATGGGATCGCACCGGGTCGCCGACGCGCGGCGCCGTCGGGAAGGGACGGTTCAGGCCGGCCGCGAGCACCGCCCCACTGGTCTGGGTGCCGACCAGGGTCTCGATGGCGCGCCGGGCGGCATCGGAGCCATCCACGACCACTGCTGAGAGTGCTTCTCCCAATGCGGCTTCGACGGCATCGTTCCAGCCGTCGTCGATCTCGACCAGATCGAGCAGGATCCCGAGCACCCCATCGACATCGTTGAGCCGCTCGGCTCCAGCACGCGTATGGGCTGCGTCGAGGGCCTGCTGCAATGCCTCGGCGCGGGCCCGCCAACGCGCCGTCTCGGCGGACTCGGCGCGACAGCGCTCGTCGACCTGGGCCAACGCCTCCTCGGCATCTCTGCGTGCACTGCGGGCCGTTTCGGCGTCGGCGACGAGACGCGATTCGGACTCGGTGGCGGTCGTGAGATCCGCTCGCACCTCGTCGAGCTGGGCGTCGATCTGTCCGATCTCGCCGGTGAGCGTGGCGAGACGTGTCTGGATGCTGGCCAGATCCTCGGCGATCTGCTCCGATGAGGCGCGCACCGTGCGCAGTTCGCCGCGCACCTCAGCCGCAGCCGACGCGGCGCGCTCGGCGCTGCGGTCGTCATCGGGCAGATCACCTTCGAGACGTTCGCGGTCCTGGGCCAACTGGGCATCTTCAGCGTCGAGGGCTGCGAGTTCCGGGTCGAACCCCTCAGCTTCGACGCCGACTTGGGCCAGTTCGGAGCGCAGGGCGGCGACATCGCCCTCGAGACTGGCGATGAGCCCCTCATCGAGGAGTTGGCCGCGGTCGCGTTCGATGGACCGGCGGCGCTCGGTCAGCACCGCAGCGAGACCGCGGGCGCGTTCGCGCACGGTGTCGACGCGGACCAGGCGATCACCCAGATCGGCGATCCCGCGCGCCGAGAGTTCGCTCTCGATGCCCATCACCTCGGTGTCGAGCACCGCGAGGCGCGATTTGGTCTCGGATTCGAAGCGCTCGGCATCCACCCGGGATGCCGCCAGGGTCTCGAGACGGGTTCGCAGACCGGCGATCTCACGGCCGGCGAGATGAACCCGCAATGCCGCCAGCTCGGCGACGAGATCACCGTGGCGGCGAGCCGCGTCGGCCTGGCGCTCGAGGGGCCGGAGCTGACGGCGCACTTCGCGCAACAGGTCCTGGACGCGCATCAGATTGGCCTCGGTGGCATCGAGACGGCGCTCGGCTTTCTCCTTGCGTTTGCGGAACTTCAGCACCCCGGCGGCCTCTTCGATGATGCTGCGCCGATCCTCGGGGCGGGCGTTGAGCACCGCGTCGATCTGGCCCTGGGACACGATCACATGCTGTTGGCGGCCGACACCGGCATCGGACAGCAGTTCTTGGACATCGAGCAGTCGACAGGGCGCACCGTTGATCGAATACTCGCTCTCGCCGCTGCGGAACAGGATGCGGCTCACGGTCACTTCGGAGGACTCGACCTCGAGCATTCCAGCGGAGTTGTCGATCGTCAGGCTCACCTCGGCTCGGCCGAGGGCCGGGCGTGTCGCGGTGCCCGCGAAGATGACATCGTCCATCTTCTGGCTGCGCACCGCAGATGGGGCCTGTGCGCCGAGCACCCAGGCGATGGCATCGACCACATTGGACTTACCGCTGCCATTGGGCCCGACCACCACGGTCACACCGGGCTCGAGCTCCAAGACGGTGGGATCCGCGAAGGACTTGAACCCTTTGATGTTGAGGCTTTTGAGAAACACGCTGATCCGACGCTAGTTGCTCGCCGCCGGCGCGCGCCGGCTTGTCGACGATGGGGTT
>SKFX01000145.1 GCA_007117775.1 Ilumatobacteraceae bacterium | reverse complement strand
GGCTTCGGCTTCCAACGGAACCGGGCGTTCGACCGACACCCCCCGCTCGGCCAATGCCCAGGCGATCCTCGAACTCGCCATCGAGATGATCGATGAGCGCGGTGAGGCCGGGATCCGCGTGCAGGAACTGTCCGATTCGGTCGGCGTGGCGATCACCACCCTGTACCGCTTCTTCGGAAGCCGCGACGGCCTCATCGTGGCCGCACAGGCCGAGCGCTACAAGCGCCAGTTGCTCAACGATGTCGAACGCCTGTCGATCGGCCTCGATCTATGCCGCGATGCCGACGACTTCCGCCTCGTGATGGAGCGCACCGTTGAGCGACTCCTGTCCGATGATCTGCGTCAACAGCGGCTCCGTCGCATCAATGCGCTGGGCAGTGCACAGTCGCGTCCCGAACTGCTGATGGCACTCGCCGGCGCACAGGAAGATGTCAATGGCGCTATGGCCGAGGTCCTCGGCACGGCCCGTGAACGGGGTTGGATCCGGCCCGAGTTGGATCTGCACTCATTCGCCGCATGGCTCTCGGGTGTCACCTGTGCCCGCGTGTTGATCGAGTTGGGGCCCACCAGCGCCGATACGACGGCCTGGGATGCCCTGGCGGTCCAGGCGATCAATGCTGCACTGTTCGGTGACGGCACCGATGCGCCGACGGGCGGACGCGCCCTGCACGGCGTCAGCTGAACTCAGCGATCACCGACGGCAGCGAGACCGATCCAACCCGGCGCGGGCCGATCACCGAGTCAGGCCAATGCTGATGGCACGCGCCGTCGCCTCGGCGCGGCTGTGGACCCCGAGTTTGCGATACACCGCACTGATCTCGGCGCGGATCGTCGAGAGACTGAACGCCAACTCCTCGGCGATATCGCGATTGCTGTGTCCTGCGACGAGCAGCCCCAACACCGTCACCTCGCGCTCGGTCAGCATCGGAGCCGGTCCGACCGCAGTCACCGCCGACACCGCTGCGGCCGCGGCCGCTGGCACCCGGTCGCGCAATGCCTCGAGCCGCCGCAGTGCGCGCAGATCGCCCATCGACCGGGCCATCGATTCGGCACTGGCCAACATCGGCACCATGGCGTCGGTATCACCTCGCGCAGCATGCAACTCGGCGAGCGCCAATGCCACCGGGCCGTCGGCCCACCAGGCGTTGGCATCGACCGCGTACAGCGCAAGCCACGGTGAGAGCACCTTGAGCAGGGACTCGAAGAGGTCCTCGACGTCGAGCAGGCAGGCGGCCTGCACGGCATAGGCGGCGTTCTGCAACAGGCTCGCTTCGGGATGGAACTCTTGGATCGCCCGCCGCAGCAACCGCTCGGCGATCACCCGATCACCGAACCGGGCGTGCAACCACGATAACGAGATGCGTCCGATCGGGTTCGTAACGGCCGGATGGGACTCATCTGCGATCCAGGACGCGAGTTCGGCCTCATCGCCGACGCAGAGCGCGATCTGGAACTGCAGTGAGAGATCGGCGCCGAGCCAGCCGGGCGCGTCGATGGACTCGCCCAGACGAGCTGCCATCATGCGGTGCTCCTGAGCGCGGTCCAAGTCGCCGTCGAGCAGCGCTGCGGTGGTGGCAACGGTCTGCGCATGCCATCCCAGTCGGGGGTTGCGATCCCGTTCGGCCACCCACAACGCCAGACTCAGCGCCCGATCGAACTCAGCCCGATCACCGCATTCGAGGGCATCGACGGCCAACATGAGCGCAGCATCGACCTGACGGTCGCTCAAGCGCAGCCGCTGCGCGAGATCGAGGGCTTCAGTTGAGATCTGATGACGTTGCGCAGAGAACGACGCGGCACGGTGGGTGGTGTGCCAGGCCATCAAGGTGAGCAACCGCACCTGGTCATCGGCATCATGGGCTGCGGCCAGCGCGCGCTCAGCGAGCGGTTGAGCCACCTCCGAACGGGTGATCCATGCCAGCTGCTGGGTCCCCGGGCCGGGCATCGGGATCCTCATCTCGGCTGCGGCGCGCGCTGCCAGCACCGCGGTGTGGTCCTGGGGTTCGAGATCGAGACGCTCGGCACGGTCCAAGAGCGCGCTGGCACGCCGGTCGCCGGAGTACCAGTCGACCGGATAGGAGTAGCGCACTGCGAGATCAGCTGCCAGCGACACCTCGCCAGCCCATTCGGCCAGATCGAAGGCCTTCGCCAGCGCCTCGCGACCCTCGGGGATCAGCCCGAGTCCGTGGAGCGCGCTGGCCAGATCGCGCAGACGCTCGGCGCGACCCGTGGGTTCGGGAACGAGTTCGATGCGATCGGCATATTCGAGCAACTGGCGCGCTGACTCGTAATCGTTGATCGACAATGCCATCCGGCCGGATCGTTCGGCGGCCGACACCTGCTCGGGGACGGGGAGATATCCGCCGGCGGCCTGAGCGTGTTCGAGCGCGGCGATCAACTGGGTGGGACCCCGAGTCATGAGATGACGTGCCAGACGGGCATGGGCGCGGGCCTTGAGCACCGGGTTCAGTTCACTGACGATCTGCGCTGCGACGACCGGATCGACGACCCCGTCGGTCAACGCCGCTTCTTCGGTGGCGACCGAGATCGCCGCTTCGGCCAATGACGGATGCACCTCGGCGAACCGGGCGATGGCAGCTGGACTGAGATCACCGGCGATCACTCCGACGGCCAACAGATCCCGCCAGCTGAGGCGCTCACCCTGCACCGACCAGTGGCCACGATGCTCCTCACCGGCTGCTGGCGCGGTCCGCTGGGCTGATGCCGCTGTGTCTGAGAACGCCTCGGGTGATTCGGTGGTCATCTGCTGCCTCGCCGATCAGATGTTACCGGGCTCGCAGCGGCGGTCTCACCGGGATGGTTATGCTCCGCCGATGCCGATCTTCGAGGCGAAGCCGACCGATGTGACACTGCCTCGTGCTGTGCGTGCCGATGAGGCCAGATCGCGACGCGAGCAGGTACCTCGCAACGCCCACAGCGAGTTCACCGCCCCGGTGGATCGTGACCCGCTGGCCATCTTGAACGCACAGAACCGCAACCGGCTCGCCGACCTGGTCCCGGTGCGGTGGGGCCGGATGGCACAGTCACCGTTCGCATTCCTGCGCGGCGCGGCGGCGGTGATGGCCGCCGATCTGGCAACGACGCCGACCACCAGGCTGAGCGTACAGGCCTGCGGTGACGCGCATCTGATGAATTTCGGTGGCTTCGCCAGTCTTGAACGACGGGAGGTCTTCGACCTCAACGACTTCGACGAGACCCTGCCCGGCCCGTGGGAATGGGACGTGAAACGACTCGCCACCAGCGCGGTGGTGGGCGCACTCGACCATGGGATCGACCGCGACACCGCCAGGTCGCTGGCGGTGGACACGGTCAAGGCGTGTGCCGAGACGATGGCACAACTCGCCGAGATGGACACCTTGGACTCCTGGTATCTGCAGTTCGAGATCGAGCGCGAGTTGATGCCCGAACTACCCAAATCCGCCCGGGCCATGGCACGACATGCCGTCGACAAGATGCGCACACGGACCGCGGCCTCGCTGATGCCCAAGTTGACCTCGTTGACCGATGG
>SKFX01000214.1 GCA_007117775.1 Ilumatobacteraceae bacterium | reverse complement strand
TTGGGGAGGGCGATGGTGTCTGGTCCGCGGCGGTGTCTGACTCCATGGTCCCACGCTAGGAACCACCACCGCACCCCACAGGGGCCGATGGTCCCTGAGACTGCGACCCCGCGTTACAGCGGCAGATTGCCGGTCGCGGCCTTGGTGGTGCCGTGGTCGTTGTAGGCGGCGATGGTGCGCTGGGCGATGCGCATCTGATGGATCTCATCGGCACCGTCGGCGAAGCGCGCCCAGCGGGCCTGCTGGAGCATGTGCGCGAGCGGGGTGTCGGTGGAGTACCCGAGCGCGCCGTGCACCTGGATGGCACGGTCGATGATTCGCCACAGGCTGTTGGCCACGAAATGCTTGGCCATCGACACCACGGCGGTGAACTCCATCTTCTGCTCGATCTGATACGCGGCGTGCAGCACCATCAGCTTGCACTGGTACAACTCCATCGCGGAATCCGCGATCAGCCACTGGATGCCCTGTTTCTCGGCCAGCAGCGAGCCGTGCGAATAGCGCTCGAGGGCCCGCTCCACCATCATGTCGAGCGCGATCTCGGCCTGGCCGATCCAGCGCATGCAATGCGCGAGCCGCGCCGGGCCGAGGCGGTACTGGCCGAGCAGATGACCCTGGCCGCGGCCTCCGAGCATATTGGCGGCCGGGACCCGCAGATCGGTGATGACGATCTCGCAGTGGTTGTGGCTGCCCGACATCGTCGAGACATCGCGCACGATCTCGAATCCCTCCGACGGCAGATCCACGATGAAGCACGAGTTCGCCGCCTGCGGGAGATCCGGGTCGTCCTCGGTGCGCGCCACCAACAGCGCGAACTGCGCACCGCGCGCCCCGGAGATGAACCACTTGTGACCGTTGATCACCCATTCATCACCGTCGGGGTAGGCATGGGTCTGGATCAGTGTCGGATCCGAGCCCGCCACCTCGGGTTCGGTCATCGCGAAACAGGACCGGGCTGTGCCCTCGCACAGTGGCCGCAGATACTTCTCCTTCTGCTCATCGGTGCCCCAGTGCATCAAGGTGTGCTGGTTGCCCTCATCGGGTGCCTGCGCGTTGAGCACGAACGGCCCGATCGACACCTTGGCGGCCTCGGCCGAGACCGCTGCCATGGCCGTCGGCCCGAGCCCCATGCCGCCCCATTCGGGCGGCATATGCGGCAGCCACAGACCCCACTGGTCGCGCGCCTCACCGCGCAACTCGACGATGGCGGCCACCACCTGGGATCGATCGGACTGATCGATGGCCTCCCAGGCCGGCCGGACACCGGTGTCCATGAACTCGCGGACCTTGAGGCGGATCTCCTCAACCTCGGGTGGGAACGAGAAATCGATCATTCGGATGCTCCTTGACGATGGGGTCCGCGCTCGATGCGGACCCGTCACCACATTGGCATCTCGTCGCCGTCGGCCCGTGACCGGACGATGGCGACACGATCGATGATCCGACCGGCGATGGCTGTGACTGTGACGATGGCCATGACGGTGGCCATGACGGTGGCGACCTCATCGGTCGGCGCTGCCGAATCCGCATTGCGATCACAGCGAGCCACGAGAACCCTCCAAGGTTATCTGATCTGATATGCTTGCCCAGTGATGGAGCGAGAGTACGCAGAACCGCCCGATCGAGGGACCAGCGCCTCAGGCGATACATCGCTCGATATCGTCCTCGAGCGAGCAGCTCAACTCCAGCGACTGGTTCCTGGCGCCGTCCTGATGGGTGGATCAGCGGCAGCGTTTCACGCCCGACGCCGCGTCTCGTTGGACCACGATCACGTCGTCGATGATCTCCGTGATCGCTTCGATGCCGTCTTGGACAACCTCGAAGCGCTCGGTGAGTGGTCGACCGCACGGGTCGCGCCAGGCAAAGTCATCCTCGACGACCTCGGAGGCATTGAGACCGGCGTCCGCCAGATGATTCGGGTCCGACCGCTCGAGACCGAGACCGTCGTGATCCACGACAGCGAACTCACCGTACCGACGCTCGCAGAGATCCTTCGGATCAAGGGATGGCTCTGCGTGAAACGAAACCAGACACGCGACTATTTGGACGTCGCGGCACTCTCCGACAAGATCGGTGTCAGGGTCGCTGGCCAGACGCTGGCTCGGATCGATGACTACTACTCCGAGGTCAACCGACGACCAGAGGCCGTAGCGGTTCAACTCGCCCGACAACTCGCAGACCCACGCCCGCGCGATTCGGTGACCACAACACGGCTCTCCGACTACAAGTCCCTCTCCGAGCGCTGGCATGAGTGGGCTGCGGTGATCGCCCAGACGCGAGAGGTCGCCGTGATGATGTTGGAAGGTGATCTCGATGCCGAGGATTGATGCCCCGATCCGCAACGTGAGGTTCGACCCATGCGAGCCGGTATCACAGTGGAGTCCTGAGGTCATCGAGATCGTGCTCGACCGGGGATCGCTGTCTGACTGGCGGCTCATCACCACGGAGATCGATCGCCGGCCGTGGGGCCGTATCGCTCGACAGGTTGCTGAGATCACCTCATGGTCAGAGCACTACGGAGTTGACGAATTGATGTCGACGGTGATCGCTCGAGCTCGCCAACGCTTCGACGCAGCAGCCCGTTTGAAGTACGCCACCTATCTTCGCCGACGACGAGTCGAGGCCGGGCTCACGCAGAGCGAACTGGCTGAAGCAGCCGGCACGTCCTCTTCGCGCCTCTCGGCCTACGAAAACGGAACCGTGGCCCCGACGACGACGGTTCTGGGCAGAATCGAGGCACTCCTCGACGCATGGTGACGTAGTCGCCGTCACTGGCTGCACCTCTGGGAGTGACGAATAACCGATCTCGACCCGATCTGGTCGACATGGTGGAGACGATGGGACTCGAACCCACGACCCCCTCCTTGCAAAGGAGGTGCTCTAGCCAGCTGAGCTACGTCCCCTCAGCGACCCCTCAGTGTAGCGATCGGTATCGCTCAATCATCTTTGAGCGCGACCGCATTGGGTGTCACGTTCATCTTGGGCTCATATTCGGCGACCACGACCTCGCGGCCCTCACTGAGATACTTGGCCCGCAGTTGACCGCGGCATGTTTCGCACGGTCCGTAGAAGCGCTCATCGACCGGACTCGAACAGCGCGGGCACCCGTACTCCATCAGTGGCGATGGTACATCCCGTAGCCTGCTGTCGTGAGTTCCGATCCGCCGACCGGCCCGCCGCCGGGCTCGCCACCACCGGAGCGACCGACCCTGGAGGCCGGCGGCTACCTCGACGACCTCTGGGATGACGAGGACGATGACGGCGACGATGGCCGCGACCATGACGGTCGCGGTGGCGGCCGGCCGAAGCCGAACTATGCGGGCCGGCGCACCTTGTTGGTGGCGGCATTGGCGATCGCTGCAGCCGTTGCGGCGTTGTTGGCCTATCAGGGTCTGCGCTCAGACGACACCGAGGTGGTGCTCGATCCACCGGCATGGAACGCGATCGTCGAGGTGGATCGCGGCACCGGCCTCGTGAACGTGATCGATGTCGACGGCACACAACTCGACACCGTGTCAGCCGCCGGGCGCGTCAC
>SKFX01000139.1 GCA_007117775.1 Ilumatobacteraceae bacterium | reverse complement strand
TGGTTCTCGGTGCGCTCTGAGACATCGCGGATCGCAGCGATCACATAGGTCTGACCATCGTGTTCGAGCGGGCTGAGCGACACCTCGACGGGCACCTCGGCATCATCAGCCCGCAGCATCATGAGCTCGAGGCCCGAACCCATCGGCCGCTGAGTCGGCCGAGCGACATAGTTGCGTCGGTGCTCACGATGCGCGGCGCGCATCGACTCGGGCAACAGCGCATCGACCGACGTTCCCACCAGATCCGATCCGGTCGCGCCAGCCATCTTGATCAAGGTCGCATTGGCGAAGAAGATCGTTCCGTCATGGTCGACGATGAGCACGCCATCAGGCGACTGGTCCACCGCATGTGCCAACAGCGCACGGTCGAGCATCTGTTCCACGATCTCTACCGTATCGGGCCACAGAGATCGATGCGGATGCGCGCCCTCGCGCCCGGACGCTCAGGGAACCTGTGCGAATCGGGCGATTCCGCTGTCCGATCCGCACAGTTGGGACCAAGGTCCCTACGGGTTCGGGTCGCGGTTATGGTCTGCTGGAACCCATGAGCGAGGAGATCACCGTCTTTTTGATGGATGACCATGAGGTCGTCCGCCAAGGCGTGCGCGCGCTCCTCGAGGCAAGTGGAGAGATCCGCGTCGTCGGCGAGGCGTCAACCGCCGCTGAGGCATTGGCCCGGATCCCGGCGGTCAGACCCCAGGTCGCAGTCCTCGATGTGCGGGTCCCCGATGGCAACGGCATCGAGGTCTGCCGCGAGATCCGCAGCCAGATGGGCACCGCCTGTCTGATGCTGACCTCCTATAGCGATGACGAGGCACTGTTCGAAGCGATCATGGCCGGCGCGTCGGGCTATGTGCTCAAACAGATCCGCGGCAATGAGCTGCTCTCGGCGGTCCTGCGGGTGGGACGCGGCGAATCGCTGCTCGACCCGACCATCACCGGCCGTGTCCTCGAGCGTCTGCGGGCCCCATCGGAGACCGATGAGCGGCTCTCGCGTCTCAGCGATCAGGAACGTCGCATTCTTGCGCTGATCGCCGAAGGCCTCACCAACCGCCAGATCGCGAACGAGATGCATCTCGCTGAGAAGACGATCAAGAACTACGTCTCGAATCTGCTGTCAAAGCTGGGAATGGAGCGCCGCACCGAGGCGGCGGTGTTCGCGACGAAGTTGGAGATGGCCGGCCAGGCCGTCGAAGCCGACTGACCGAACCCGACCGGCGAGCGAGCTGATCGTCTCAGAAGCCGTGTCGATCCAGTACCGTCGTCGTTGATGTCGGCGCCGGTGTATATCGCCTTCGAGGGATCTGAGGGCTGCGGGAAGAGCACCCAGGCGGCGCGTCTTGCGACGGAGATCGACGCCGTGCTGACCCGCGAGACCGGAGGCACCGAGATCGGCAACCGCCTGCGAGCAATCCTGCACGACATCGCAACGACCGATCTCGATGCCCGCTCCGAGGCGCTGATGATCGCGGCGGACCGGGCGCAGCATCTCAGCGAAGTGGTACGGCCGGCACTCGATGCGGGCCGCCACGTCGTCAGCGATCGCAGCGTCTACTCCTCGCTCGCCTATCAGGGATACGGCCGCGGCCTGGATCTCGGTGCACTGAGCGCGCTGAACCGCTGGGCGATCGACGACTGCTGGCCACAGTTCGTGATCCTGCTCGAGGTACCCGAGGAGACGATCGCGCGCCGCCTCGCCAAACGTGACTTGGACCGCTTCGAACGCGAGGGCCCCGAGTTCCATCGTCGCGTCGCCGAGGGTTTCCGCGCCCTGGCAGCCGATTCACCCGCCACCTGGGTGGTGGTGGACGCATCGCGCCCACCAGATGATGTCGCAGCCGAGATACGCGAACTGGTGCGCGAGCACCTGGGGATCTGAGGCCGGCGATGGTCCGCTCGGTCTTCGACACCGTCGTCGGCCAACACGACACCATCGAGGTGCTCCGCGGTGCCGCGGCTGCCCCGACACATGCCTATCTGTTCCTGGGGCCGGCAGGCTCAACCAAACATGAGGCGGCTCGTGCTTTCGCGGCGGTGTTGCTCGGTGGCACCGAGGATGCAACGGGGCGCGATGGACGCCTCGCGATGGCCTCGGAGCACCCCGATATCCGCGAGATCGAGCGCGTCGGCGCGTCGATCTCAGCCGAACAGGCCCGCGAGATCGTCCGCCTCGCTGCGCTGGCCCCGATCGAATCAACGCGCAAGGTGCTGATCCTGCACGAGTTCCATCTGGTCCGACCCGACGCGGCTGCGATCCTGCTCAAGACCCTCGAGGAACCGCCGGCATCGACCACCTTCGTGATCCTGGCCGAGTTCATCACCGCTGAGTTGATCACGATCGCATCGCGCTGCACGCGCGTCGAGTTCCACGCCATCGACACCCAGCAGATCGCCGATCAACTCATCATGGAGGGGGTCGATCCCGACTCGGCACTCGAGGCCGCCGAGGCAGCCGGTGGCAATCTGGTGCGCGCCCGCGTGCTGGCCAGTGATCCGGATCTGGCGCTGCGGCGACGCGCCTTCGCGTCAGCACCGAACTCGCTCGATGGCACCGGAGCGACGGTGCTGCGTCTCAGCGATGAACTGTTGGGTCTCACCGAGGCCGCCACCGCACCCCTCACGGCCCGTCATCGCGATGAGGTCTCGGTAGTGAACGAGCGCATCGCGCAGTTCGGCGAACGCGGCAGCGGTGCGAAGGCCCTCGAGGAACGCCAGAAACGAGAGACCCGCCGCTACCGGGTCGATGCGCTGCGCGACGGCCTCGCCCAGATGGCCGCCACCTACCGCGACGCAATGGTGACTCAGACGATGGCACGACCCGATGCTGCGGCTGAGGCCGTGAGCCGGATCCACGAGGCGATCGCAGCGCTCGATCGGAACCCGAACGAGGCACTGTTGATGCAATCGCTGCTGTGGTCGCTGCCGCCGATCACCGGTCGCGCCTGACGGCATTCACGCGTCCTGATCCCCCGTCCCGAAGCCCCGATGCCGGCCCGGTACGCTGCGGCGGTGGCCGCGGTCAATCTCGCCATCTTGGGCTCACATCATGTCGGCGCCCCCTACGGTGACGACTTCTGGGATGCCTTCGATGCCGTCGTCGAGACCGAGACCGGCGATGCGGTGCTGTTCGGTGTGCGGACCGCCGGGTATCTGCGTCGCAACCGTGATGCCGACAGCGTCGAGGACTGGAACGGCTACCGAGCCCTGACTGTCACACTGGACCGCTCGAGCGTCGACCACTGGGACTTCTCGCAGATCCTGTGGCTGGGGCCCGAACCGCACCGGTGTCTGATCTGGAGCAATGCGACCGCGCTCAGCCTCGACGCGGCACGCCATCTCCTCATAGGAGAGCATGGCGCACGACTGCTGAGCGGACCCGACGGCGGCGGCCTCCCGCGTCCGGTCGATCTCGACGTGGTGGTGCCCGAGGGCCTCGAGCGCCACCGGATCGATATCGACATCTCTCGCTGATCTCGACGCCGAACCTCTCGGCCGAATGGTTCTGGTCGCGACGTGACGTCCGGATGCAACCCCACTAGCCT
>SKFX01000009.1 GCA_007117775.1 Ilumatobacteraceae bacterium | reverse complement strand
GGTGGAGTTGGGTAAGCCGATCGCGATGGATGAGGGGTTGCGGTTCGCGATCCGTGAGGGTGGTCGTACGGTGGGTGCTGGTCGGGTGACCAAGATCTTGAAGTGATCGACCACTGACCGACGACGCCACCTGAACGACGAGACGAACCGAGAACAGCATCATGGCCCAGAGCATCCGAATCCGCCTCAAGGCGTTCGACCACGAGATCATCGATCAGTCGACGAAGAAGATCGTCGAGACGGTGACGCGGACCGACGCCTCGGTGCGCGGCCCGATCCCGCTGCCCACCGACAAGCATCGCTATACCGTGATCCGCGGCCCCCATGTGGACAAGGATTCGCGTGAGCACTTCGAGATGCGGGTGCATAAGCGTCTGATCGACATCGTGAACCCGAACCCCAAGACGATCGACAGCCTGCAGCGCATCGAACTGCCCGCCGGCGTCGACATCGAGATCAAGATCCAGACCGCCTGATTCATCGGCCTCGTCTGGCCGTGCCGTTCTCGGGTGGTGCGCTCTCACTGCCGTGTGTGGGCCGATGGTCGTTGACATCGGTGCCGCGATCGCCGTCACACAGCGTTCACGAACCCATTGTTGTGGTGCTCATACAGTGGGCTAAAGTCTCGGCCAGTGGATACGGGGATGACCACCGAACGGGCCGCCGCAGCGGTCGCCTTGCGCGGCGTGAGCAAACACTATGGCGATGTGATCGCGGTCGACGCCGTCGACTTGGACATCCATGACGGGGAGTTCTTCGCGCTCTTGGGGCCGTCGGGATGCGGTAAGACCACGACGCTGCGGATGATCGGCGGTCTCGAGATCCCGTCGTCGGGCAGTCTGCAGATCTTCGGTGAGGAGGTCGGCCCGCTGCCACCCAACAAGCGCCCGGTCAATACCGTGTTCCAGAGTTATGCGCTGTTCCCGCATATGAGCGTCCAGGACAATGTCGGCTTCGGTCTGAAGATGTCCAAGGCTTCCAAGTCCGAGATCGCCGATCGTGTCGCTCAGGCGATCGGTCTGGTGCGGATGAACGGGATGGAACAACGTCGACCCGCGCAGCTCTCAGGCGGCCAACAGCAGCGCGTCGCACTGGCACGCGCGTTGGTGAACCGGCCCAAGGTGCTGCTGTTGGATGAGCCGTTGGCCGCCCTCGACCTCAAACTGCGCCAGGACATGCAGTTCGAGCTCAAGTCATTGCAGCGCGAGGTTGGCATCACCTTCGTGTTCGTGACCCACGACCAGGAAGAGGCGTTGTCGATGTCGGACCGCATCGGGGTCATGGACCAGGGTCGTCTGCTCCAGATCGGTTCGCCCGAGGACATCTACGACCGGCCGATCAACCGGTTCGTGGCCGATTTCATCGGTCGCTCAAATTTCTTGGAGGGGACCCTCGAGGACATCACGACGGTCTGTCTCGCCAACGGCTCGCGGATCGCCGTGCCGCCAGTGCCACCCGATGTGGCGGCGACCGGTTCCCCGGTGCAGGTCAGCCTGCGGCCCGAGCGGGTCATGATCGGTGGCCGTGACGAGGCTCCCGAATCGGCGGCGCGCATCGACGGTGTCGTCGAGGCGACGACGTTCCTCGGCAGCAGCCAGGTGTATCTGGTACGCCTCGATTGGATGACGCTCGAGGTCCGCAGCGGCAACCGGCCCGGCCGGCACCGACATGAGGTCGGCGACGAGGTCAGCCTGTGGTGGGCACCCGATGCCATCGCCGTGGTCCGGCCATGAGCGAGACCGCTGTCCGCCCGGACGACACCGCGACCGCTGACCTCGACGCTGAACTTGGCCGTGCCGAGGCTCGGCGCGACCGGGCCGAGCGTCGGCGCGGTCTGCTGATCGCCCTGCCGGCATATGCCTACATGGTGCTGTTCTTCGTGGTGCCGCTGTTCATCGTGCTGCTCTACAGCTTCGCGACGCGCACCAGCACCGGGTCGACGTCGCTGTCGGGATGGAATCTGGATTCCTATACGCGACTGGCCGAGCCGATCGTGCGCAATGTCGTGTTCCGCTCGGCGGTGCTGGCGTTCATCACCACGGTGATCTGCCTCGTGGTCGCCTACCCGTACGCGTATCTCGCGGCGACGCGGTCCACGACGATCCGCAACCTGATGCTGATCGCGGTCATGATCCCGTTCTGGACCAACTTCTTGGTTCGCAACTACACCTGGCGGCTGCTGTTGTCGAATGGGGGGCCGATCTCGTCGTTCACCGAGCGGATCGGCCTCGGTGAGACGAGTCTGTTGTTCACCCAGACCGCAGTGGTGATCGGCCTGGTCTACTCGTTCCTGCCGTTCATGATCCTGCCCCTGTACGCGTCGATCGACCGGTTGGACTGGCGCCTGGTCGAGGCCAGTCGTGATCTGTATGCGTCGGGTGTGCAGAGTTTCCGCAAGGTGATCCTGCCGCTCACCATGCCAGGTGTCATCGCCGGGTCGATCCTGGTGTTCGTGCCGTCGATGGGCGCCTATGTGACCCCTGAGTTGCTCGGCGGCGGCAAACAGCCGCTGCTCGGGAGCTATATCGTCACGCAGTTCCTCACGGCGCGCAACTGGCCCTTCGGGGCATCGCTGTCGTTCGTGCTGATGGCGGTGATGCTGGTGTCGACCATCGTGTACTTCCGCTCCGGGGGCAAGAACCTGTGAGCACGGTCTCGCGCACGATGCGCTGGATCCTCAGCGTCAACGGCCTCGTTGTGATGGCGTTCTTGTGGCTGCCGATCATCCTGCTCACCGTCTATTCGTTCAGCGCGGCGCGCCTGCCGGGCCAATGGGGCGGGTTCACCACCAGCTGGTACGGCGAGATGTGGGGCGATCGCAATATCCGCCGCACCATCGGGATGTCGATCCGGGTCGCCCTCGTCTCAACGCTGATCGCAACGATCCTCGGCACCATGTCGGCACTCGCCTTGGAGCGGTTCAGCTTCCGAGGCCGCCGCATCTTCGACGGTCTGTTGTACCTGCCGATCATCATCCCCGACGTCACCATGGCGGTGATGATGCTGATGTTCTTCACCCAGTTCTTCGACATCATCGACAATCTGTTCGGGATCGGTCTGGCGCGCGGCTTCAGCACCATCGTGGTCAGCCATGTGGCGTTCAACATCGCGTTCGTCTCGGTGGTGGTCCGGGCGCGGATCTCGGGGATGGATTCGACGCTCGAGCAGGCCGCATCGGACCTGTATGCCAATCGCTGGCAGGCGTTCCGGTATGTGACGCTGCCCCTGATCGCACCCGGTGTGCTCGGTGGGGCGTTGTTGGCGATGACGCTGTCGCTCGATGATGTGGTCATCACCCAATTCGTCGCCGGCCCGGGCAGCACCACACTGCCGGTCTATGTGTTCTCGTTGATCCGTCGCGGCGTCACGCCGGTCATCAATGCCGTGTCGGTGGTAATGTTGGCCGCGTCGCTGGTCCTCGTCATCGCCTCGTTGGCGTTGCAGCGGGCCAACTCGGCACGTGAACGAAAGCAGATCAAGACGCTCGGGAACATCTCATCGGGCGAATGACACCCGATGCGGCGCCACCGGGCACCGACCGTG
>SKFX01000250.1 GCA_007117775.1 Ilumatobacteraceae bacterium | reverse complement strand
TCCCCGAGCACCTGGTCGCCGCCATCGCCGAGCGGCGCGACCGTTACCGCGAACTGTCGTCGCTGGTGCCGCCGTTCGTGTTCGAGGGCGCGATCCCACCGCCGCAGGACTGGGCACCGGCCGGCGCCGGCGTGGCCACCGCGGTTGCCGGCACCACCCTGCAGGGCATCGCCGGATGTCCCGGGGTGGCGCGCGGCCGCGCCCGGGTGGTCACCGACCCGGGTGAACCCGGCGATCTGGGCCCCGGCGATGTGCTCATCGCCCCGATCACCGATCCGTCGTGGACACCGCTGTTCCTCGCGGCCGAAGCTGTCGTGGTGGATATGGGTGCCACGATGTCGCATGCGGTGATCGTCAGCCGTGAACTCGGCATCCCATGTGTGGTCTCAGCTGTCGGCGCCACGACCTCGATCCCCGATGGCGCCATCGTCGAGGTCGACGGCAATGCCGGCACCGTCACCGTGGTCGAGTCGGCGTAGGCCCGGCCGTTTCCGGTTCATATTCAGCGCGGTAGTCGGCACGCGCCGCTGCACCGAAGGCGCGGTCCTGACGCGGTCGCAACAGCAGATAGCACCCGATCGCCACGAGCGTCACCACGCCCATCAGCGACAGGGTGGTCCGCAGGCCGATCGCATCGGCCAACATCCCGAGTGGGAGCGCCGCCATGCCGAAACCGGAGAACGAGAGCATCATCAGGCTCTGCATCCGTCCGTGGTATTCGGGTGCTGACAGCCCGAGCACGAGCGAGTTGTTCACCGCCTGGAATCCCGAGGCCGCACCGCCGATCAGCGCCGAAGCACATAACGCCAGCGCGAAGCTCGGCGCCACTGCGAGGGCGAGGACTCCGAGGCCGAATCCGGCACCGGTGATGATCTGGGTGGTCCAGGTCGCCGACTCCGATGAGATCCGCGCCACCATCAACGACACCAGCACCGCCCCGACGGCTGATACCGCCGACAGCATCCCGTATCCGGTGGAGCCGACATCGAACAGTTCGGTGGCGACACGGGGCAGGAATGCCACATAGGGGAATGCCACCATCACCACCACGAACGAGACCATGATCAACAATCCGACGCGACGATGGCTGTGGACATAGGACAGACCGTCGGAGAAATCCCGCCACGGGGAATTGCGCGGCCCGATCTGCTCGGCGCGTCCCGCCGGCAGCGGCAGCAGCATGAACAGCGCGAGCGCCGAGATCGCAGCCGCCGCATAGTAGACGCCGGCGACACCGAACCAGGCCACCCCGATCGCCATCCCGGCCAAGGCCGGGCCGACGACGCGGGTTGCGTTCATCGACATCTGTCCCAACACGATGGCATTGGTCAACAGACCGCGACCGACCACCTCTGAGGTCATCGCCATACGCGCCGGAGCCAGGAAGGAGAAGCCGACCGCTTGGACCGCGGACGTCACCAGCAGCATCCAGTACTGCACGAAGCCGAATTGCTCACCGAGGCCGATCCACAGCGCGGACGCGATGAATGCGATCTGGGTCCAGATCAAGATGGTGCGCTTGGAGAACCGGTCAGCGACCACACCGCCGAGCGGTGTCGCCAACAGCATCGGGACACCGAAGGCCATGTACACCCCACCGAGGCCGGTATTGGATCCGGTGAGCTCATTTGCGAGCCAGCCGCGGGTGACGAACTGGGCCTGCACGGCGAAGAACGAGGCCGCACCTGACCAGAACAGCAACCGATAGGTCGGGATGCTGAGCGATGCGAAGGTCCCCACCCGGCCCGGATGCCCGCTCGTCGGCGATGGTGACGGGCCAGTCACGGCACCGGTGGTCTCACCGGGGACGCCACCGTCGCTGGCACTGGGGGTGGTGGGCACTCTCCCAGTGTGCCGTGGTGGGCGGTGAGATCCCGAGTCGACCCGGGCCTCACCGTGGCGATCAGTCGTCGGAGCGCAATCGCAGCGATGCCGAGTTCATGCAGTAGCGCTCGCCGGTCGGTGCCGGACCGTCGGGGAAGACGTGGCCGAGATGCGCCCCACAGCGCGCACAGACCGCTTCGATGCGGACCATGCCGAGGGAACGGTCCTCATGCAGCGTCACCTTGGATGCATCGAGTGCCTCGGAGAAGCTCGGCCATCCGGTCCCCGAGTCATATTTGGTCTGAGACGCGAACAGCGCCTCATCGCACACGATGCAGTGGTAGGTGCCCGGGTCCTTGCAGTCCCAGTACTCACCGGAGAACGCCCGCTCGGTCCCGGCGCGCTGGGTCACCTCATACTGCAATGGCGTCAGGCGTGCCCGCAGTTCATCATCGCTCGACGTGGTCTCACTCATGGCACCAGCGTGCCAGATCCACAGACGATTGTCGCTGCGAACCGGCGATCGCAGACGCAGTCGGACTCAGCGCCCGCCGGTCTTGGAGAACCTGGCGCCGATCCAGCGCGCCGTGACCGTGAGCGCGAGCACCAGCACCATCAGGCACAATGCACCGCCCCAGGCCCGCTCGATGCCCGGCGCGAAGGGCTGGCGGGCACCGTTGTAGATCTGCAGCGGCACCGCGTTGATCGGCTGGTTGAACAACGCGGTCACGATCGCATTGGAACCGAACGCGGTGAGAATCAGCGGCGCGGTCTCGCCAGCAGCGCGGGCCACGGCCAGCATCGCCCCGGTCGACAACCCGGGCCCGGCTGCGGGTAGGACCACCTTGAGTGTCGTCTGCCAACGCCGCGCCCCCATGGCGAGCGAACCCTGGCGCAGATCGTCGGGGACGGTGCGCAGGATCTCCTCAGATGAGCGCACGACGATCGGCAGCATGATGATGCCGATCGCGACCGCACCCGGGAACGCTCCGAAGGTGAAGCCGGTCTGGTTGATGATCAAGAAGTAGACGGCGAGACCGACGAAGACCGACGGGATACCGGTCATCACATCGGTGAAGAAGCGGATCACCGCCGCGAACAGTCCCTTGCCGTACTCGGTCAGATAGACCGCGGCGAAGACCCCGGTCGGAATCGCGAACAGCGCCGCCCAGCCGACCATGATCCCGGTGCCGATGAACCCGGCGGCATAGCCGCCACCCTCGCGCGCCGGGGGAACCTCGCGCGAGGTCAGGAACTCCCAGGAGATCACCCCGGCACCGCGGCGGATCACCTCGAACATGATGAGGAACAGCGGGATCGCCGCGATCGCCATGAAGAACACCAGCAGCGCGCCGACGATGCGCTCGGTGCGCATCCGTCGGGCATAGTTGCCCTGTTTGATCCTGAGGCTGCGGTAGCGGTCCTCGGGGACCGCCATATCCACCGAACGGGTCATATCGCGTCTCCCGTCGCCTTGAAGCCGAATCGCCAGACGATCAGTCGGGCGAGCATATTGATGATGATCGTGACGATGAACAGCACCACACCGATCCCGAGCAGTGCGGTGATCGTCTCAGGTGCCGCATCTTGGAAGGTGGCGGCGATATGGGCCGCCATGGTGTCGCCCGGAAAGAACAGTCGGAAGTCGAAACGCTGGGATCCACCGACCAGCATCAGCACCGCGATGGTCTCACCGAGGGCGCGACCCAACCCGAGCAT